>NZ_KE384642.1:1281-38015 GCF_000426905.1 Dolichospermum circinale AWQC131C | reverse complement strand
GTTCTCACTACAATCTTGGTTATCATCTCTCAAAAGAGAGAACTAAAGTTCTCACTACAATCTAGGAGATTATGGCAGTTGCGTAAGTCCTGTTAAAATTTAATTGAAAATTAAAATTAAAATTAAAAAATTTTTTTTGTCGCTTTGTGCTTAGATGAATTACAAAATATCAATTATTTTATTTTTCTGCTCAAGTCTATTAACTGGGTGTTTTGGCTATCCACGTTTACTCAGTTATCCCTTTGATTCGGGGGGAAGAAGTCTTAATAGTTTTGCGTCGGAATTAAACCCGCAAATTTCTGGCCGATATATTGTATTTACCAGCGATCGCAGAGGAAGTCAAGATGTGTATATGTTTGATACATTAACTCGTAATTTAGTAAATTTACCTGGATTAAATTCCTTTGATACAATTGCTTCCCATCCTGCGGCCTCTGAAAATGGTAAATTTATTGTCTTTGCTGCGAGTCGTCAAGGAAGAACACAAATTATCCTTTATGATCAAGATGTGCGTCAACTACGGAATTTAGCAGGTGATCTACAAGGAGAAGTCCGCAATCCCACAATTAGTGCTGATGGTAGTAGAATTGCCTTTGAGTACAATAATAATGGACAATGGGACGTTTTAGTTTATGACCGATTTGGACGAAAATTGAATATTCGTCAAGATCCAAGTTAAGGTAAAGCCAAAAACGAGGAAGAAAATAAATTCTTCCCCATGACTAAATTACTAATCATCGCATATAATTAACTCTGATTTTGTTCAGAATTTTGTACCGATTCGATCAGAGAACGCACTTGTTGAGTTCCTTGGGAGGGTTCAAAGGAAAGGGGAAATTTCCCCCTGAGGAGCATTCGTAACCCCAAAGGTGCAATACTCAGTAATCCCTGAAGATCCCGGAAATAATTACCAACTACTTGGAGTCCAAATTGACGTTCATCAATCCAACCACCTTGTTTTACTAAGTCTACTAAAACTTTACGGTGACGAATTGAACGACTATCATTTTTCTGTTTACGCTCCAGAATTTCCTGTTTAATTTTGGTGATTTGCGCCAATGGAGCAACTTCCATGGGACAAACCGAATCACAGTAAAGACAACGAGTACAACCCCAAACTCCTTGATTTCCCGCGCTATAGTTTTCTAATCGTTGTTCTGTATTGCTATCACGGGAATCTGCCACCATGCGGTATGCTTTAGCCAGAGCATGGGGACCGACAAAATCAGAATTGACTTCAACAGCATTACATTCAGAATAACAAGCTCCACACATAATACAATTGCCCGTTTGGTCCAGGAGCGATCTTTCTTGTGGTGTTTGTAAAAACTCCCTTTCAGGAACTTGTCTACCCGCTGTACTGACATAAGGAGCAACCGTTTCCAAATTATGCCAAAAATTGCTCATATCCACAACTAAATCTTTAATTACAGGCATATTCCCCAAAGGTGCTACTGTAATTTCTGGAGTAGTTGGAGACTGATTGTGAGATGATGAGATTTTTTCCAGTCTGGCCAGTTCACCCCCTAAATTTTCCTTACAAGCCAAAGCAGAACGGCCATTAATCCTTACAGCACAACTACCACAAATTGTATTGCGACAATTTTTGCGAAATGCTAAAGTCCCATCTTGTTCCCACTTGATTTGATTCAGACAATCCAGGATAGTATTACCTGGTTGTACCTGCAAAAGGTAGGATTGGAAAACAGGGTGAGAATTTTCTTGTTGTCGAGCAATCTTAAAAATAACTTCCATCATGATCAGTCCAAATATTGGGATCAAATCTTTTCTCTTCTGAGATATATCTCAAAAATCATCAGCACAGGTAAGGACGAGGTATGCAGCATCAAGTATAAAAATCGTTTTCTTTTCTGCTGAAGTTGACCGCAAGCTTTACTGCTTTACCCTTGATCCTTTACACTGAATAGGAATTTCGTCAAGCCCTAGTTATCAAAATTCTACATCTTTAAATATATAGAAGTGTTACAACCAGTGAAAATATTTGCCAGTCCCCATCAAATACCCCATAGATGTGGTAAATTTATTCTTCCCCTAGACAGACGTAGATAATCTGATCAGATCTGGGAATTTAACGGTGATCAACAGCCAGGATTTTCTAGCCGGCCTTTTGTCTTTGACCACTGATAGCTGCTGTGGCCAAGCCATAGAAATTCCCTTGATTTAACTCATTCTCTCAAGCCCAGCCAATCTGAATCAGATTAACTTTTATAAAAGTCCTGACATTATCCTCTTGACAGCATCAACCACAGCCAAAATCTCTCCTGCTTTTTACCCGCTCAACTTCAGGGATTTAGAGCAAAATTTAGTGGCAATATAAATTTAAAATTTTCAAAATATTTTGCTATTATTATTTCATGCTACTATTTAATAGGAAATTACGAACTCACAAAATCAGGAACAATAACCGCATAAGCACGGCTAAAACTTCTATGATTTTCTCACAATCTAGAGACTAGAAAAATCATGTCTCTCCTGGTAGAATCAAAGGGTGTATGTTCTCAGACCACATACAAATACTATGCTGTATTCAGCTAAAAACGAGAATTAGGTGTAAGCCCATAACTCAAAAGCGGGAAAAGTCAGCATTAAATGTGAAAAACCTGTAATTTATTGACTCTACAACTTTTTGGAGTAGAACTAACCTGATTTGTAAGGGTGGCTGGAAGTTACACCGCACTCAGCAGCCCAAAGAGAAAATAATTTAATTTCTGATGGACAATCATGGTTAAAATCGCGGTAAAATTACTGGAATTAATGTCTGTGGCAGCCATGACTTAGACAGCTATTATAGTTATCTATAATAGACTATTTTAGTGCTTCCATATCAGCAGAAATTCATCCATTACCCTTCTATCTATCTGCTTCTGAAATCCAGTCCCTAGCTAAAAAGCTTAATACTAGATTCAGAGAAAATTTTTGCATGGCTAAGGCCAGATTACCCTATCGGTTTGAAGAGATTAAGGAAAATTAGAGCATAATGACTGAAACTGCAACTGCCCCATTAACTGGAAAAACACTACTAGCGAAAGTTAAAGAACTTTCAACTTTACCCCGTCGAGAAAGAGCAAAACAGTGTGGTTACTATACCATTACTAAAAATAGCCAAGTTCGCGTTAATCTCACAGATTTTTATGATGCTTTACTGTCAGCTAGAGGTATTCCCCTTAGTCCAGAAGCACCTAAAGATGGTCGTGGCCGTGAACCGACATACCGGGTGAGTGTACACCAAAATGGTCAAATCGTCATTGGCGCGACCTACACCAAAGCTATGGGTTTAAAACCCGGTGATGAATTTGAAATTAGACTAGGTTACAAACACATTCACTTGATTCAGTTAAGCGAAAGTGAGAAACAATTAATCCAGTCTGATGATGATACTGATGAATCAGATGTAGAAGAATAAATTCTTGCAGTGATTAGGGATCAATTTCAGTTTATCCCTAAAGCTACAGCTAAGTATTAGCTGTAGTTTAATAATTTATGATTTCGGTGACATAAGACATAAAAAAACGATTTAGCCTCCGCTATAGGTGACAAATTCTGTTAGAGTCTTGATTATTAATCAAGATGTATATTTTTACGGGAAGTTAACAGTGTTTTTTTTGTCTATTCTAGTGTCATTTTTGCAGTCATCGGCCAATATTTTGCTGGAGTTACTTAAACATACACCAGTATTTTTGGTCATGGCTTTTTTTATGATCTGGGTAGGTTGTTGGTTACCACTAGTAGCAATTTTAGCTATTACTCGGAATTGGCAAATACACAAATCTTTGCAACCAGAGCAGAAAGTTCCTTTATTGGTGTCTCTCTACTTATTAGTTCCTTTCATTCTCTGGGGATTTCAATGGTTGAACTTGGGTTCTTTTTCTGATTATGGATTAGTAGGGCAAGTTTCTATTTTCCCTTCTTTATTATTTGGTTTTGGCTTGGGTGTTTTCATTTTAGCCATAGTATTCTTTGGTCAAATCTGTCTGGGTTGGTGCTATTTAGAAAAATCTAATATCAAGTTAATACCATCTAGTTTCCTAACAATTTTCTTAGTGGCTTGGTTTGTAGGGGGAATAGAGGAACTTGTATTTCGAGGATTTTTATTGACCAAATTAGAGCAAAATTATTCAATTTGGTTAGCGGCAATTATTTCTAGTTTAGTTTTTGCTATTTTACATTTAGTATGGGAACAAAAAGAAACTATTCCTCAACTTCCTGGACTATGGTTAATGGGCATGATATTAGTATTAGCCAGATTAACTGATGGTAATAATTTAGGGATAGCATGGGGACTTCATGCTGGTTGGGTATGGGCTATTGCTACAATAGATACAGTAGGATTAATTACCTACACAGATAAAATTTCTGCATGGGTGACAGGTAAAAACAAAAAACCCTTAGCGGGATTAACGGGAATTATGTCCATTTTGGCAACAGGGGTAGTGCTTTTATTTATGTCTACAAGCGCTTTTACCTGCCAAGCCAGTAAAATTCTCATGTTTTAGTCACAACTTAGGTGATGTTGTGTGGTAAATTAGTAAAATACTCCAGTTAATTTATTTAAAAATAGTTCCCTTGTGCGGTCAAAGCAAGTTATATTGCCTAAAATCGCATTTCAGATTTGAATCAAAATGTAAATCATAAGATTATGATGACAGTTCTCATTGTTGAAGACAGTAACCCCCAAAGAATGATAATCACAAAGCTCCTCAAAGCTAGTGGTTTAGAAGTCACCCAAGCGGTAGACGGATTAGAAGCCTTGAAGGTGATTCAAAACACACCTCCTGATTTAGTCGTTTTGGATGTTTTTATGCCCCGCATGAATGGCTATGAACTATGCCGATATTTAAAATCCCATCCTCAAACCAAAGACATTCCTGTGCTGATGTGTTCCTCTAAAAGTACAGAATTTGACCGTTATTGGGGGATGAAGCAAGGGGCAGATGCCTATATAGGTAAACCTTTTAAAGAAAGTGAATTGCTCACAACAGTCAAAAAACTCTTGCGAGGATAAGGATGAAAGCAATATATGGTTAGCAACTCGGAGTTTTTAACTGATCCAGGGCAATCTCAATTCCTTCCCCAATTAGAACCAGAAAATTCTCCAGTACAGGGTAATCAGATAGGATTATCGTCTGATCTACATTTGCGGTTTTATCTACCCTCAGGTGAAGAGTTTACATTTCTGGCTACAGGAATCCGGGAAGTGATTGAACTAAATCCTGGTCGGATTACACAAGTCCCTAATACATCGTCCTTGCTTTTAGGTGCGATCAATTTACGGGGGCGCTTGATTTGGGTCGCTGATTTAGGGCAATTTCTTGAAACAACTCCGTTAAACACGGATGTCCCGGAAATTTCCATAATTATTATTGAAGACCAGGACACAATACTAGGCTTAGGAGTTGCAGCAATTTCTGGAATAGACTGGTTGGATATAGAGCATCTCGTACCAATCAATCATGTACCAGATGATCAGACTCAGTTTTTGCGCGGTGCTTATATATTTGATACAGAAACAGGAAAAAAGTATTTGCAACTATTAGATCAAGTAGCAATTTTACGAAGTACGCGGTGGTTATAATCAACTTGGGAGAGAGGCAATGGCAAAACCTACAGATAATCAAGATTCGACTTTTAATCAAAATAAAATAGCATATCAACAAGAGTTTTTTGAAGACGATGCTACAGTGGCTTTGTCTTATGAACTGTTGATAAGTGAAGAAGAATCCAGCGATATTTCTCAACTTAGTTCTTTTCCAGAATATGAACCACCCCTAGATGCTCTGGACAATCCGTTTCTTGATTATAGTGAAATAATTGATACAAGCGAATTAGACGGAAATTCTCTGGAGCAACTGAGAGATAAAAGTGATGATCCCTTTGCCTTAATTCCAGAATACCTCACAAGTAATCCGATATCATATCGGAGTGGTTTAGTTAGTAAAAGTTCAATAATTAGTGATGATGATGACAGCTATTCACCTTTTACAGAACCTAAGTTCTCAGCCACAGATAAAATGTTCACTGGTGATGATTTGGAAAACTCTAACCCCAACCAAATAGTCGCAAAACCGGAGTTGAATCTTAACTACATGACTACACCACCGAGTTTATCATTAGGAAAAAATAACGATAATCAATTCGATTTAGAAGCATTCATAGCCGCCTTTGATGATGAGAATGAAGCAAATATGACTGATAAAACATTGATTTCTGACGGAGAAATTCATAATGATAGAGAGGTTTTAAATGACCTTGATGAAGTTGACAATCTCAGTGATATATCAGTATTTGAATTTGTTCAAGATAGTAGTGATGAACTCATGGGAATACCCACAGAATCCCTAGATGGTTCTGAAAATGTTTTAAATATTGATGAGTCATTAGCTGATGAAAGAATCTATAATGATCAAGAATTATTGACAATTAGTGCGGCTCAAAAAGTGATTCCTATGGATATCACCTCGCCAGAAGTTACCAACAAAGAAGCCAATATAGGTCCTGAAAAAAATTTATTTGCATCCTTTGAAAACGCTTCTTTAAATAAGAAACAATTGTGGATAGCTGGAACTGTAGGCGTTGTATCAGTTATTGCTGTAGTGATTGTTAGTGCCTTAGGTTCCTTGACAACACCTGTAAAACAAAAGGAATCAATGCGGAATACAAATTGGTTCATGCCTTTATTAATTCCTCTAACCGCAGGAGCTACGGGTGCTGCTACCTCCTGGTTTATGACTAATTTTATGGTCAAGAAAATTAGCCGTAGCACCCAGGATTTACAAAGTCAGTTTCATGCTATGGGTCAAGGTAATCTAAATGTAGCCGCCAAAGTCTATTCAAAAGATGAATTAGGGCAGTTAGCTATGGATTTTAATAAAATGGTGCGGTCTATGGTTACTAAAACCGATAGAGATGCCCACCAGACTATTGCACAAAAAGAAATTAAAGACAACCTGCAAACTCAGGTCATTCGTCTTCTAGACGAAGTAGAAGGAGCAGCCAAAGGAGATTTAACAGTGCGAGCCGAAGTCACAGACGAAGGACTAGGAGCAGTAGCTGATGCCTTTAATCTGATCATTCAAAATCTTAGGGACATTGTGCAACAGGTAAAAGAGTCAGCACATGAGGTAACAAAAGCTGCTGGCACATCAGAAACCTTTGCGAGCAACTTATCAACGGAGGCTCTAGGACAAGCAAAAGAATTAGCTCTGGCGTTAAATTCCGTACAAATAATGAATAACTCGATCCAACGGGTAGCAGAAGCGGCAAAAGAAGCCGAAACTGTAGCCGGTGAAGCGAGTAAAATCGCCCAAAAAGGCGGAGAAGTAGTAGAAAATACTGTGTTCGGGATTTTGGAACTGCGGGAAACAGTAGCAGAAACTAGCCGAAAAGTGAAAAGACTGGGAGAATCATCCCAAGAGATTAACTCTATTGTTGCCCTAGTTAGTCAAATCGCTTCACGCACCAACTTACTGGCACTCAATGCCAGCATTGAAGCAGCAAGAGCAGGAGAAGCAGGGCGAGGGTTTGCAATTGTCGCTGATGAAGTTCGTCAGTTAGCAGATAAATCAGCTAAGTCTTTGCAGGAAATTGAACAGATTGTCATGCAAATTCAAAGCGAAACTAGCTCGGTGATGATGGCTATGGAAGAAGGAACACAACAGGTAATTAACCAAACTAGATTAGCACAAGAGTCCAAGCAATCCCTAGATAATATCATTGAAGTGGCAAATCACATTGATATGTTAGTACGCTCAATTACTAATGATACTGGAGAACAAAGAGAAACTTCCCGGAATGTAGCACAAGTAATGCAATCTGTAGAGCGAACAGCACAGGAAACCTCTCAAGAAGCACAGCGGGCTGCGGCAGCTTTGCAATATTTAGTGGGAGTATCCCGCAACTTGATTATCTCTGTGGAACGCTTCCGAGTGGAATCTACCCCAGAATCGCAAAGACTTGATGGTGGTATTTAGTTTAAATAAGAAAAATATAGTCCGATGTAGTTAAAGATAATCATCCATAACATAGATGAGAAATGAAACTATTAATCCCACAAGTGAAAGTGAAAGCGAATGATTTGTTTTTTGTTTATTAATTTAAGGCGATGACTATGCAGCCAGAAGAACAGATTTTAGGTTACTTTATCGAAGAGGCTAAAGAACAGCTAAATACCATCGAACAGGGATTGCTGAATCTAGAAATTACCCTAAAAAATGCGGAAATGATGAATGAAATCTTCCGTGCTGCCCATTCCATTAAAGGGAGTGCATCTATGTTGGGTCTAAGCAGTATTCAGCATACATCCCACTGTTTGGAGGATTGGTTTAAGATTCTTCAAGAACATCCTGTGAAAGTAGACCTAAATTTAGAGTCTTTACTACTGGATATCTGTGATAGATTAAAAATTCTCATAGATAATCTTAGTTTTCCAATTGATTTATCAGAACAAGAATCAGAAATTGTCATATCGAAATGGCTGGATGAACATAGGAAAAAATTGCAGTCATTAATTCCAATTTATGATCATCTCGATGTAGAAAGTTCTGAGTTAAATAGCTTTGCTGGTTTATTTGCAACTGATATATCCACTCTGGATGATAATTGGCCAGCAGAAGAAATATTAGAAGATATCACTAATTATCAACTACTAACTACTGACAATGAAATTGATGATAATGATCAGGATTTAAGTAATTTACTCCTATGGGAAGATGAAAAAATAAGTTCTAAGGATGTAGAATTTTTTGATCTAATTGGATCACGAAAGATAGAGCATTTATTTAGTGATGTTGTCGAAACCAATAGGGATGATAACTTTAACTTGTCTCTGTGGGAAGAGGAAAATGAATTAGCAACATCTCCTTATTTAGAAATAACATCGTCTGGATCACGAACAGATTCAGCAATTGCTAGTTCTCTCACAGAAGCATCTTTATTAAATGAGCTTGCACTAGAAGAAATTTTAGCTGCAACACCGAGAGAAAATGTTAATCAGGTGGTGATTGAGAATGAAGATTTTCTGGAATTAGAGGCATTACTTGATGAGAATGAAGATGATGCACCGCAGATTAGCTCAAAGCCACTAGTGATTGGTGAATCTGCTGTAGTCGAGTCTGAAAATCCGTTTTCTGTCTGGAAACCAGAAGATGATTTTAGTCAATGGGAGGACTTGTTAACACAGTCCGATTTACCCTCACGCAGTAAGAACCAAACATTATCGGATACAACTGCAACATCACGAAAAACTTCTACCAACAAAATCCCAGGTGATAAAATTCGTGCAACAATAGGAGAATTGGAAACCATAAAAGTTCCAGTTAGACAACTCAATGATATCAGCAACGTAGTCGGGGAGTTGGTGGTAAATCGCAATACCCTAGAGCAAGATCGTGAACGTCTAAGACAGTACGTGGATACCCTGCTGGCTCAAGTACAGCATCTCTCAGCGGCGGGGATAAAAATGCAGGAGTACTACGAAGGATCACTTCTGAAAGCATCTCTTCTATCGAGTCGTCGTCTTAGAGAATATAAGATGGACTCTAATGCTAGTTATCGCTTTGGTGAAAATGTTGATTCCCCAACAACGCCTCCCTATCACGGCTTTAGCGAAATCGAAATGGACCAGTTTACGCCCTTCCATGTTCTAGCCCAAGAAATGATTGAGTTTATTGTTCGAGTTCGAGAGTCAGCCAGTGATATTGAATTTGTGGGCGAAAAAATAGAACAGGTAACCCGACAGTTGGGACAAGCAACCAGTAAACTACAGGAAAAATTAACGAAATCACGCATGGTTCCATTTAGCCAAGTGATTGATCGCTTACGACGAGGAGTACGGGATAATGCTATTAAGTATGGTAAACAAGTGGAGTTGGTGACGGAAGGAGTCCATACTTTGATTGATAAGATGATTTTAGATCATCTGACATATCCTTTGACTCATATTCTCAATAATGCGATCGCCCATGGTATTGAAACCCCTCAAGTACGCCAAGCTACTGGTAAATCCCCTACGGGGATTATTAGCATTCGCGCCGTACAACAGGTCAACCAAACGATTATTTCTGTAAGTGATGATGGTATTGGTATTGATCATCAAGAAGTTAAAAACAAAGCCATTAAAAAAGGTATCATTACCTTCAAACAGGCACAATCCATGTCTCGTTTTGACATATATAAGCTTTTATTTCTCCCCTGCTTTAGCACCGCTGATGAAGTAAATGATATCAAAGGGAGAGGTGTGGGTCTAAATGTTGTTGAAAATGATATTAACCACATTCGTGGTAGAGTTACTACTGACTCGACACCAGGTATAGGAACTACCTTTACCATTTTTCTCCCACAGACTCTAAGCATTTGTAGAGCAGTACTATGCGCTTGTTATCAATTCAAAATTGCTTTCCCAATGGATGGTGTAGAGGATACTTTAAGTATCTCCGCTAATTCCCAAATAATCCAACAAGATCTGCATGAAGAATCATTTATGATCTGGCGAGGAGTCAAACTTCCTATCAAACCTCTCAAAGACATCTTAGTTTTTAATCGTCAGTTGACTTCTGGTAAGGCATTAGTCACGAAAAAAAATAATGACATGATTTCCGTACTCGTTGTCCGTTCAGGTAATACGATGCTTGGTTTACAGATTGACCAAGTTTTAGGTGAACAGGAAATTGTCATTAAGCAACTTGAAGGACCAGTATCTAAACCCATTGGTATAGCCGGTGCTACAGTTCTTGGTGATGGGATGATTATGCCCATTGCTGATGTCGCAGAAATTATTGATATCTCTGATGATAAGATGTCTAAATTCTGGCAAAATCCAACTTCTCCTCCTGCTGACATTTCTAACTCTGATCACAATGAAACAACTGTATTAATTGTTGATGACTCGATTACCGTTCGAGAACTCTTATCCCTAACTTTTCATAAAGCTGGTTATCGTGTAGAACAAGCCCGTGATGGCCAAGAAGCTTGGGATAAACTCCGTTCTGGTTTACTTTGTAATCTTGTTTTGTGTGACATCGAAATGCCACGTTGCGATGGACTGGAATTATTGTCACGGATTCACCAGGATGATACTCTTAATCACTTACCCGTTGCCATGCTCACCTCTCGCGGTGCTGATAAACATAGAAAAATGGCCGTAGAACTCGGTGCTAGTGGCTACTTTACTAAACCATATTTGGAGGAGGCTCTTTTAGAAGCGGCTGCTCGGATGTTGAAAGGAGAGAAACTTGTAACTGCTTAATTGAGATGTTTGATAACTAGGTCGCGCTTTTTATCATTCTTTGTGCCTATGCTCAGTGAAAAGTTTTGCTGTCTGAATATGAAAATTAAAATTATATTGCATGACTACTGATGATAGAGAATTATCAACCAACTGGTAAGACCCTATAGCTGCCAAAAATTTTCAAGATTTCTGTACAATTTTGTAATTCTCCTAAAGCAGATTTCATAATTACTGCATTTACATCTGCTTCTATGTCTAAATAAAATAAATATTCCCCTAAGGAGCGTTTTGTAGGCCGCGATTCAATGCGACTCAGATTAATACCTAAATGGGCAAATACTTCTAGTGCTTTCACTAATGCACCAGGTACATTCGCTGGGACACTAAAGGCTAAAGATGTATGTGTACAATCAATAGTATTATTTTCCTCCGTGCTAACTACCCAAAACCGAGTGCAATTTTCTGGATAATCATTAATCCCCTCAGCCAGAATGGGTAGATTATAAAGTTGTGCTGCACGACTAGAGGAAATTGCTGCTGTTGTTAGTTCTGCTTCTAATCTCTGTAGTGCTTCCGTTGTCGAATTACTCGCAATCAAGTTGACATTTGGTAAAAACTGTGCTAACCAACCTTGACATTGAGCTAAAGCTTGAGGATGAGAATAAACAGTTTTAATATTATCTAAGCTAGTGCATCTAGAAACTAATGTATGTTGAATCGGTAAAACCAAAGCTAATTTAATTTTTAAATTATCTAATTGCCATAAGCTATCTAGAGTCATATTAACACTTCCCTCAATAGAGTTTTCTACCGGGACAACAGCTATATTTGCCTTAGCGGTGATGATCGCTTGCAATGATTGAGCAATGGTAGGGTAAGGACATAGTTCAAAACTTTTTTCAGGGGTGATATCCTGATAATTTTGCAACCAATTGACATAGAAAAAAGCAGCTTGTTCAGCATAAGTTCCCGGTGGACCTAAATGTGCAATTTTCAGATTCATACTTTTAAATTCGACGATTTTGATTGATAATGAAAAAAAAACAGATAGTTGAATTTACTTATGGTTACTAAGTTTACTGCCTTTGAATCCGTGGAAATTTCTGTCCCTAAGCATTCTATTCCTATTCAGCACTATCTTCGTCAACCTCAACGGTTGGTGAATACCCTGGCTGATCATACCAGAACTGAGCAGTTGTCCGAAGAAGTGTTTCGGCTGAAAATGCGTCCTCTGTCTTTTATGTCACTGAGTATTCAGCCAACAGTAGATATGAGAGTTTGGGCGGATACAAGCGGAACGATTTATTTGCGATCGCTCCGTTGTGAGATTCTGGGTTTCGAGTATATTAACCAACGGTTTGACCTGAATTTAAAAGGCTACTTATCACCAGTTCAACTCAGTAATGGTACATACCTACAAGGGAAAGCAGAATTAGAAGTCTTAGTAGACATACCCCAGCCATTTTCCCTGACACCCAAATCAATATTAGAAGCTACAGGTAATGGATTGCTCAAAAGTGTATTATTAACAATCAAACAAAGATTATTACATCATCTTCTCACAGATTATCACCATTGGTGCAACCAAGCCACAAAAGACATAGAAACAGAACATCACAACACAGATAGCAGTACCGTAGCACAAACCTTATAAACAACCTTCACAAATTAAAGCAACTAGACAACGTCTAAAAACCCTTCAGAGAAAAGACCTCAGACCTAGCTAAAACCTTATGTATCTATAGCCGAAGAACGACGACGACGACGACGATTAGGAACAGAACTCGAAGAGCCGGAAGAATCAGCTTCAGCATCAGATACTGCCGGAACTATTGTTAATTCTGGGACAATTGTTAATGAAGACTCAATTTCCGGCTCAAGGGATTGTTCAGTGGCCACATACTTAGGTGCAGGAATCACAGAATGCCCGAAGCCATCAGAAATTTCCGCTTCACCTATAATTGGTTCAGAGACTTGAGAAGGTTCATTTAGTTCACTTAGTTCCGTAGGTTGAGATGGTAAATCTCCCGGTTCAACAACATTAATAATCACCGATCTAGAACTTTTTCCCTCACGATCTAACTTCAGTAAAGGAGAAATTCCCATTTCAGCATAAGTATCTTGTTCCTTAGCTGACATTTCCACAGTGATAATCTCTGGTGGTTCAACCTTAATCGCTTCTAGCTTCACCTTTACCCGTTCTGGCCTTTCGGTCCAACCTGATTTATTAATAGTAGGTGGAGAGACCTCTGGTATTGGTAGTTCAACCTCCTCCAAATCTAAATCCGAATCATTAACAAAACCTAAAGGGTTCAACCCAGAGCCAAGTTCATCCTTACCATTAGCTCGATTCTCAGCGGTTTTCGGACGACGAGTACGGGTACGGCGCTTACCATCATTTAATTCCTGGTAACTAGGATGATTAATCAGATGCAGCGGACTAAAATCTGGTTCACCCTCAAAACTCTCCCCAAAACCTTGATATGAATCCCGTGGAGTAGCCACCACCCCACCGATATCAGGTATGCGGGTAACTAAACGTGGTTCTTTTGGTGGTACACTTCCAAATCGTTCCGGTATCTCCGCAGCCGGAATAGGAAGACGGTTTTCCATTTCTCCGGGTAATCTCACAGTATGCCCTAAACCCCCGCACGCCGGACAAGGTTCGCCAAATAACTCATAAATATTTTGTCCTTGACGCTTACGAGTCAGTTCAACCAAACCCAGTTCAGTCAATTGGGCAATTTGGGGACGAGCTTTATCAGCCTTGAGAGCCTTGTTAAAGTGTTCCAATACCTGCATTTGATCCCGTCGGGATTCCATATCAATGAAATCAACCACAATCACACCCGCAATATTCCGCAAACGTAACTGACGCGCAATTTCCGCAGCAGCCTCACAATTTGTCCATAAAACTGTTTCTCTAGCGGTTGCAGAACGGGTGAAAGAACCAGAGTTAACATCTACTACGGTTAAAGCTTCCGTAGGTTGGATGATAATATAACCACCTGATGGCAAATCTACCCTTGGTCTAAGGGCTTCTCGGATAGCAGCATTAATGCGAAAATATTCTAAAATTGGAGAGCGATCGCGGTGATGATCAATCAACAACCCCTGGGGCGTTTGTCCACCACTCCAGTTTTGTAAATATTGTTTCACCCGTTTTAAGCCAGTGCTGGAATCAACAACAATACGATTCACATCAGCACCATACATATCCCTGAGAACCCGCTGAATAAAATCATCATCACGATTCAGTAGAGCCGGCGCACGGGAAGTGACAGCTTCTTGCTGAACGATTTCCCACTGCTTTTGCAGCACCTCTAGATCCTCAATAATTGCCTCTTCTGGCTTCCCTTCCGCTTCCGTGCGTACCAGTAAACCCATCCCCGCTGGTTTCACCAAAATCGCCAAAGCTCTGAGACGGTTACGCTCACTTTCACTCTTAATCCGTCTGGATAAATTTACACCCCGTCCATAGGGCATCAGTACCACATAACGGCCAGGTAAAGTAATGTTTCCCGTCAACCTCGGACCCTTGGAGCCAGTTGGCTCTTTCATCACTTGTACTAAAGTTTTTTGCTGTGGAGTCAACAGTTCTGTAATCGCTGCTGCACTTCGTTTCAGCCTCAACGGACCTAAATCAGTGACGTGAATAAAACCGTTGCGCTCCGGGTCGCCGATATTCACAAAAGCCGCATCTATCCCAGGTAATACGTTTTCTACTACACCTAAATAGATATCACCAATTTGGTGATGACCAGTAGCTACAACGAGTTCCTGTATTTGATCTTCCGAAAATACAGCAGCGATTTGATGCTGCTCCGCGATGATAATTTGTTTTGGCATTCAATTTCCTCAAAAACTGGTAGTGCTGGTGGGAATCACGAGAAAGTTCTCTGTTATCCGGCTTCTATAGTCACTACTACAAGGTGCTACTAGTAATAAAAATTTCCAATTTGTAGCTCTGCTTTTGGAGAGCTAATCATACTATGATGGCATTTACACACCATATCACTCTTCAACAGCATATAGTTTCAGAACTTTCATCAACCTTCCTTGGCCGATTTACCATACTATACGCTGCTATTTCCAATTTTGATATCCGTAGATATCAGTCCCAAGGTTAAGGTTTTATCAGCTAAAGTTGACTGTACTTAAATAGCAAGTGCTTGATCACTTTCTAGAAACTTCCGTTAGACACGGTGCATTACACATTGATTTGACCGTCTGCGGAGGAAGACAAACTTGTCTTTAGCAATGGATTTGCTATCTGTGTTGACACCAGAAAATCTAGCTAAGTGTAGACAACCCAGTGGGTAATCTTGACAAGAATTTGAATTTTGGCAGCTTTGTCATCTCTGTCAATGCTGACGTAGTTTTTTTTAAACTAACCACTCCTGCCTCTGTAGCAATTGCATCAAATCTGGCAATAACAGCAGGTCTCGTTTCAGGGATAGAATCTATCAATGAATCGAGAAGCTAACAAAAGCTATTATTAGTCATCAATTCACAAGGTAGCTAAAGAGAGAGTGGTTTGTAATCAGTAGCAGAGTTTGTCTGGGACACAATCTTAGAAGTTGCACTCTTATATCTTTGCCTTCGCGCCCGTGGGTATCACAGGTAGTGAATCAAGTCACTCAATGCAGCACCAGAAAATTTCTCTTAATCGCCATTCTAACGCAACTTTGCTAAAAATCAATTACCAAAATAGATATTTGGTGAAAATTAAACCCATTTAATTCTAAACTGTTAATTAACTTTTGTGGAAACTTTCTCCATCTAGTGATTTTCGGATATACAATCTTTACCCCACTTCTACTGGTAAACTTTTCCCTTTCTCTATACCAATGTTATGATTATTACATTAATAGTAGCTTGGATAGTTTTTATTATTTTGTGGAAATTAATCAAAACTACCATTAAAACCGCCCTGATCTGTGCCGCTATTGTCATGTTATTATATTTTGGCTTCCATATTACTCCCCAAGACATTTGGCATCAAATCAGTCAGTTTATTCAAACCTCTTCCCCAACACCAACAAAGAAGTGAAATTAGCGATGAAATTCCCTCAAATTACCCAATTTTCCGAGAACCTGATATTTTTGCTAAAGCATCTTGAAATGCAGGTGGTAACTGACGCATAATTTTACCCTTTTCCCGATCTAAAGCCACTAATGTCACCTGAGCGGTAATATATAAATCCTGGTTATCGGCAGAAACAATAGTATAATCCCAGTTCATACGCACTCCCGTTACCTCTTTCATGCGTGTTCTTACTATGAATGGCATCCCTAATTGCACGGAACGATGATAACGAATTGACAACTCCACTACGGGTAAATCACAACCTAAAGCTACTAAATCCACAAATTCAATGCCGATAGAACGTAAACATTCTACCCGTGCTTCTTCCATCCAAGTTAAATAAGTACCGTGCCAAACAATACCAGCATAGTCCGTGTGATGAGGTTGAGCCCTGACGGGATATTCAAACCAATTTTCAAATGCGACATTGGTAATATTCTCAATAGCACTTGTTGGTGGTAATTGGGGTGGGGTTGTTTCTTGAGACATTTTAATAATTTTTTGATCCTTTTTTGAGCAACAGACTACCAAAAATTGATACAATTTTGTAAATTGGCAAGTTTTCAACTGTATTCCAATTTTACCAGATGGTAAAAACGTTGTATGAAACCTCCATAATTCAGAAAATTTGAGCAATACTGGTACAAGAAGGAAGATAAGCAGAACTTACAAAAATGACGATTCAACCTACTGATAAGACTTTACTGGACTGGACGGGCGATACTTTAGCAATTGGCTTATTTGAAGATGCAGTACAATTAACGGGTGATTTGGCAACTTTAGACCAGAAATTGGCTGGAATCTTCACAGAACTAATTGCTGAAGAAGAATTTACTGGTAAAGTCAATAGTACCATCTTTACGAGGGTAGGGGCGGGGAATTTGGTGCGAAAGGTGATTTTAGTGGGCTTAGGTAAACCAGAGGCACTACAATTAGAAACCCTGCGACGAGTTGCGGCCACAGTTGCACGCACCGCTAAAAAGCAGAAAACTAAAACCCTGGGAATTAGTTTACCACTATGGAACAATGATCCAGCCGCTACAGCCCAAGCTATTACTGAAGGCATAGAATTAGCACTTTACCAAGATATTCGCTTTAAATCTGAACCAGAAGATAAAAGCCCCAATATTGAAACTATTGATTTACTGGGTTTAGCAGGACAACAAGCGGCTATTACCCGCGCTGATCAAATTGTTTCTGGAGTCATTTTAGCACGGCAGTTAGTAGCAGCCCCAGCTAATGCAGTGACACCGATTACTATGGCCGAAACTGCCGGGGCGATCGCTCAGGAATATGGGTTACAATTAGAAGTCCTAGAACAGGCCGAATGTGAAAAATTAGGTATGGGGGCATTTTTAGGAGTAGCCCAGGCTTCCGAATTACCACCTAAATTCATTCACCTAATTTATAAACCAGCTACTACACCCAGACGCAAGTTGGCTATTATTGGTAAGGGTTTAACTTTCGATTCTGGTGGTTTAAATATTAAGGGTGCAGGTAGCGGTATTGAAACCATGAAAATTGACATGGGTGGTGCTGCGGCTACTCTGGGTGCTGCTAAAGTCATTGGACAATTAAAGCCAGATGTAGAGGTTCACTTTATATCAGCCGTCACCGAAAACATGATTAGCGGTAAGGCTATGCACCCTGGAGACATCTTAACCGCTTCAAATGGCAAAACCATCGAAGTGAATAACACCGATGCTGAAGGGCGTTTAACCTTAGCTGATGCCTTGGTATATGCTGATAAATTGGGTGTAGATGCGATCCTTGATTTAGCTACCCTTACAGGTGCTTGTGTGGTGGCCTTGGGTGAAGATATTGCTGGTTTATTTACACCGGACGATGCTATGGCCTCCCAACTCCAAACAGCCGCAGAAACAGCCGGTGAGAAAATTTGGCGTTTACCAATGGAAGATAAATATTTTGATGGGCTGAAATCCGGTATTGCCGACATGAAAAATACCGGACCTCGTTATGGCGGTTCAATTACTGCGGCTTTATTCCTGAAGCAGTTTGTTAAGGACACCCCTTGGGCGCATTTAGATATTGCCGGACCAGTTTGGGCTGACAAGGAACATGGCTATAACGGTGCTGGGGCAACTGGTTTCGGTGTCAGAACATTGGTTAGCTGGATTTTGAACTAATTTACAGCAAGTTTAGCTTGAGTGAGGTACACCTGATGCGGGCATCTTGCCCGCACCACAAGAGTTTTATACCTACAGCTATCAAAATTAGGACATAAACTATAAGGGTTCCCATGGTACTTACCCAATATAAATGACTCAACCTTCTTAATTCTGCTGTACAATTAGTCATGAGAAACATTAAGAATAACGGGTAAAAATCAATGGGACTGTTTGATCAAATTCTGGGCGCTGTTAATAGTTCCACTCAAGTCGGTGGCTTGAATGACTTACTAAATGTTGTTAGTAATTCCACTCAAGGTGGTGGTTTGGATGACTTGCTAAATATTGCCAATACAGTTAAACAATTAGGTAATAACGTTGGTGCAGACTCCTCGACAATCCAATCAATTTTATCAGTTGTTGGTAAACAAGTACAATCATCTTTGCAGGTGAAGCAAGCTACCGACGGAACTGAATCCGTACAGGATTTTGTCAATCAATTTGCAGGAACTTCACCTAATTCCGAAGCGGTAAATACCCTGTTTTCTCCAGATATTCAAGCAAAAGTCACTGAAAACGCCGCCCAGGTCGCCGGTCTAGATGTTGAGAAAATTCAAGAATTATTACCTAGTTTAGTGCCTTTAATCTTGAGTTTCTTGCAATCTACTGGCAATCCGTTCTTAAATAAATTTCTAGATATTGATGGTGATGGTGATGTTGATATTGCTGATTTACTTAAATTAGCTAGTCGCTTTTTAAGAATTTAATCCCGATTCATCCCGACTGCATTCGTGCAAACATTATAGCAGGGAATCCACCGACAAATGATAATTTTAAGAATTGTGAACCGTTAACAATTGAGTTTATGAACGCAGCCCAGGATAAAACAATAGTCCGCGAATATTTCAACTCCACAGGCTTTGATCGGTGGCGACGCATCTATGGTGATGGTGAAGTCAACAAAGTTCAGCTAGACATACGCACTGGACATCAGCAAACTGTGGATAATGTCATGGGCTGGCTAAAAGCTGACAACAATTTACCAGAATTATCAATTTGTGATGCCGGCTGTGGTGTCGGTAGTTTAAGTATTCCCTTGGCTATGGAAGGTGCTAAAGTCTATGCCAGTGATATTTCTGCTAAAATGGTATCAGAAGCCCAAGATAGGGCTGTAAAGGCTTTTTCCAATACCATAAATCCCTCCTTTGCGGTACAGGATTTAGAATCTTTGAGTGGTAATTATCACACCATCATCTGTTTAGATGTTCTGATTCATTACCCCCAAGACAAAGCCGATGAAATGATTTCTCACCTGTGTTCTTTAGCACAATCAAGAATTATTCTCAGTTTCGCCCCCAAAACCTGCTTTCTGACTATCCTGAAAAAAATCGGTAGTTTCTTTCCTGGACCGAGTAAAGCCACTCGTGCCTATTTACACCGTGAAGCCGATGTGATCAAAATCCTCCAAAAAAATGGCTTTTCAGTGCAAAGACAGGCTATGACTCGTACACGCTTCTACTTTTCTCGCTTACTAGAAGCAACTCGTATAGCTGCTGAGTAATCAAAAGTATTATGTTCAACATAAAAACTCTAAAAGCCTAACATCTAACTCCTTCCCTGCTGGGGAAGGGGAAGGGAAAAAAAAGATTTTCAAACTCTCTAGCGTCATAAACTAACCATTTTTAATCTTCTAAATTAAACCCAGACGGAATGATATTCAAGTTTTTAAAAAGATAATTTTTGATTCAACAATGAATATTTAATAATATTAAAAATAACTGGAGGCTGGGTGCTGCGACAACCCAACCAAATCCTAAACAAATCCTCAAATTTTTTGGGTAACATAGGTTAACCCAAACTATAGATATTAATCAAGAACTACTTAAAAGTATCGCGGATTTGATCTTTCATTTTATCTGCGGGGTTACGAGATTCGCTTTTCGTATCCTTAGTGTTTCCCCCAGGTAGGTAATTAGGATTAACAATACTATTGTCTATTGCCTTTTGAGTTTTAGCTTCAATATCTTTTGTGACTGACTTTGACTTTTGTTTCCAAATCCCATCTTTTATATCTTCAACTGCATTACGAACCTTGCTTTCCGCTTGCTTTGCTTTTCCCATAAATTGATCTTTTTTGTTTCCTCTAACATTACCAATAGCTTCCTGGATTTTACCTTCAATATTCTTAGTTGTTGCTTCCACTCGATTCATGCTGGCAATTTGAGTTAGGCTATTTGGTTGAGTCAACAAAGTTGTAGCCAAACTATCCTCAGCAACAAAAGCTGTAGAAGTTACCAAAAATAAAACTAAAGTAATGGTGACAAAAAATTTGTGAAATGCTTGAAGTAATCTCATTTAATTTTGCTCCCTCATTTATAAATTGGTAATTAGTTGGTAATTAATTTATTAAAGGCCTGACATGGTCAATTTCTCACAGCCGGGGCAATTTTGACGACAACTTTCACACTTTTAACGCCTCTGATTTCCTTAGCAAGAGGATCGATTTTGTTTAATTGTTCTTGAGTTTGTACAGTTCCAGCTACAACAACTTCCCCATTTTTAGAAGTAACTGTTAATTGACCAGAGGGAATATTGGCTTCCAACTTAGAGCGCACTTCACTGGCAAGATCGGCATTAGCTCGGTCTGCACTTCCCCCAGTGATGTTATGGCGTTCCTCACGAGCGCGAATATCTGCATTAAGTTGATCTCGACGGACTTTACTAGTTGCATCTTTTTGGTTACTTTCGACTGTTTTATCTGTGGGAACTTCACCAGTTTCCTCAGTCGAATTGGGCGCACTGCTGCTAGTTTTAGCCTTATTGTCGCAGGCAACGGTTCGCTCTCGGTTTCCGTATTCTCCTATGTAGTAAAAATCATTATCCTGTATGCGATAATTAACAGGTAAAGGCTTTGTACAAGGTTGACAAAATATCACCTCTGGAAATGCCTCCCCTGGTGACAAATGGGGTAAATTAACATTCCAAAAACATCCGGGTTCTAGAGGAAGTTCAATTAAATTCTCTAATAATTCGGAAGTCCATTTAGTAGCCGCATCCCAATTATAATCGAGATTGCCGCGACGATAGTGAGAAACAGCAATTCCTGGGATACCGTGTATTGCTGCTTCTCTAACAGCAGCGACCGTACCAGAAATATACGCATCCACTCCTAAGTTTCCACCAGCATTAATACCTGAAATTACGTACTTGACATCTTCCACAATATGTGATATTGCAACTCGGATACAATCAGCAGGAGTTCCCCCTATTGCATACTCCAAATCAGAACGACGTTCGACGTTAATTGGCTGATGGGTAGTAACTTGATGTCCACAGCCTGATTGATGTAATTGGGGTGCAGCAATAATCAGTTTAGTCTTGTCATATTTAGCACTTACGGCTTTGAATAAAGCTGCAATACCTGGTGCATCAATACCGTCGTCATTGGTTAAAATTATAGTCATTATTCTTTACTGAGTGGTCAATTGTCAATCTGGAATAGGGTTTGGTGGGTGATACTACCGGAAGTTATTTTAATTCACCGCCATATAAATGTAACATAACTTGAGTAATTTTAACATCTTTGTTGTTTATATTTGTTGTTTATAATTGTGATTTAATGAAATTAGTTGGTTAGTATAGTATAGAAATGGTTAGATTGTCAAAATAAATGAGACAGTTAGAGAACTGTCCACTAATTAGTGCTTTTACCTTTGCTATTGGTATCACTGGTTATTTCATGCTACAAACACTCATAACTTGTCTGATTTGGCAGTATGTTGAAGTTATACTTATAGTGTAACATAGCTGATAGCGCGTTTTTTAGTGCTTCATGTTCATTATTGCAATTATCAAAAAATAGATCACTTTTCACCTACAGTCCACCAAGCTAAAGCATAAGGTTGAACGGCTTCATTAACCTGCTTCTGAAATTGTACCCGAATTTTATAATTACCATTAGTAGCAACTGGACAAAAGATATGTTCAACATTATCCACTTCACTCACAGAAGCACACATAACAACTTCATTGTTCTTCTCATTTTCCTTAACTAAATAAACATCAAGATTATTTAATCCCTGATCTTTAAATGTTTCCCCCACATCATATTGTTGATTATTATTTTTATCATTCAACTCTACCAAACGATCCCAACTTAAAGTAATAGCTACAAAACTATTGGCTTTTAAACCGCTTTTAAAAATATATTCCTGAGTAGTATTAGCATTAACTTTATCATAATCCCAACCAATTGATGGTATAGGTGCATTAGCTTTCCATTGACCACCATTTAACTGTTGATAAGCTCGAAAAGCATTTAAATGACCTGCTCCCATTTGAGCATCTAAAGGAATTTTTACATCTTGATAAGCTTCCGTTACTAACCAATCTTGATTTTGTTTATCAACTAATGTTTTCGTCATTCTTAACCGTAAACCATCACCACTATCTTGAATTTTATCTGCTGCATTAAGTAATATAGCTTTCATTACTTGATGACGACGAGCATCAAGACTCCAATTTAACTGTTTATTTTGCAATTGTCTATCAGTAAACTCTTGCAATAATGCTACAGTAGCAGTAACTTGTGGTGCAGCAAAACTAGTACCTGTAGATTTATTAATTTTACCATCAGGATTAAGTAAAGGAATATTAGTACCAGGAGCAACTAAACCAATTGCTCTTCTATTACCAATATTAAATTCTTTTCCAGTTAAACGATCTTTTATTTCTTGACTGTTATTAGTCAAATTAGAAACGTGAAGTTTATCAAAAATTCCGTTGCGTTCTGAGGAAAAAGCCACATTAATTGCGTTAAAATTGTCTGTAGGAATAGGAATCCCACCTTTACCTTGATTTCCTGCAATAGTATACACAACATCATGCACACGACTAGACCAGTCAATACATAATGTCAGTAAAGCATTTCCATCTAAAACAGCTTCTGATCTAGGATCACGATTTAATGGCTCACCAAAACTAAAATTAATAGCTCGAACATCACCACTATTTTGTAAAGCGATGTGTTGCGTTGATAAACACTCCTCCGGTTGACCATTTTTTCTCATAGATCCCACAGCGGAAGAGTATAATCTGGCATTGGGTGCTACACCAGGGAAAGCTTTATCTTGACTGATCATGACAGCAGAAACATTATAGGCATGAGACTCAACATTAAAATTTGATTTAGCTACAAGATTGCGGAGAAAAACCGCTGTTGGAGATACAGCACGATTTTTAGATACGGCTTTGTCCCAGCCGAACATCCCTGGACGACCGATTTCTACTTGACCAATAGCAATTTTCCGCCCAGTTAAATTATAAGGAGCTTGATGTAGTTTTAAAGCATCAATACCATTCTTCCCTAAAAAAGTTGCTCCTGTTATACCTGCGAAAGTTGGTAGAGTTAAGCAGGAAAAACTTAAACCCCAAAAGGTTATCCAATTTTTGTTCATGAACTACTAAGTCAGATGCAAGAGGTGACAGATAAGATGCAAAAAGCAATGTTTAAAATGCAAGAGATAAAAAATATTAGTTGTAAGTTAATGGATAAGATGGAAGAAGTAAAAGATAAGATGCAAAAAGCAATGTATAGGACAGCAGAAAGATATGATTGTTATCTTTTCTTTTTTCTTCTAACGCCTGGCTTCTAAATCCTAATTTTCACTAAAAAACTTTTTTACTCTGGCCTTAATTAATAATTTCTCCATATTTTGTTACAATACCTACAGACGAAGACGCTTAAAACCCACTAGCCATGACCCAAAATTCATCTCAAAAGCCCATAGTTATTGCTCCATCTATCCTATCAGCAGATTTTAGCCGTCTGGGTGACGATATTCGCGCCGTAGACAAAGCGGGAGCAGATTGGATTCACGTTGATGTAATGGACGGACGTTTTGTCCCTAATATTACAATAGGTCCTCTGATTGTGGAGGCGATTCGTCCGGTTACAACTAAACCCCTAGATGTCCACCTGATGATTGTCGAACCAGAAAAGTATGTAGAAGGTTTTGCTAAGGCTGGTGCTGATATTATATCCGTCCATGCTGAACATAACGCATCTCCTCATTTACACCGCACTTTAGGACAAATCAGAGAACTCGGTAAGAAAGCTGGAGTTGTACTTAATCCGGGTACACCTTTGGAATTAATTGAATATGTGCTGGAATTATGCGATTTAGTGCTAATTATGAGCGTTAACCCCGGTTTCGGTGGTCAAAGCTTTATTCCTAGCGTAGTTCCTAAAATTCGCCAATTGCGTCAAATGTGTGATGAACGCGGTTTAGATCCTTGGATTGAAGTTGACGGAGGCCTGAAAGCTAATAATACTTGGCAAGTTTTGGAAGCTGGTGCTAATGCTATTGTAGCAGGTTCGGCTGTTTTCAATGCTCCTGATTATGCTGAGGCGATTACCAATATCCGTAACAGTAAGCGTCCGACTCCAGAATTAGCTGCTGTTTAAGATTCTGGTAATTAATTGAAACCTAGATCCTCGATTTCTTTGAGAAGTCGGGGATTTATTTTTTTTTGATGCTAAATTTATTTAGACGACCTATGATGGTAATACTCACCGTGCCTTGAGGACGATGAAATTGATTTAGTCCGTAGGGTGAACTAACCGCATTTATGCTAAAATACAGTAATCACACTCTGTAAGGAGTTTTCTGTATGGCTAACATTACTTACATTGATAACAACAAAACATTATATGATCAAGATTTTTACCTGTGGATACAAACCACGGTTCAACATTTGCAAGAAAGAAACCTAGAACAGTTAGATATCGAGAATTTGATTGAAGAAATTGATAGTATGGGAAGGAGTGAAAAGAAAGAACTAAAAACTCCCTTAGTTGTCTTAATTGAACATTTATTAAAATTACAATATTGGATAGAAGAAAAAGATGATAACGCTAGAGGTTGGCGTAATACTGTCGTGGAACAAAGACGACAAATAACCTATACTCTAGCAGATAGTCCTAGTTTAAAAGCTATTTTAAATGATGTATTTCTACCCTGTTATCAAGACGCTAAACAAGATACAATTAACAAATACCAACTGCCATCAAACTTATTTCCAGAAGAACCACCTTTTTCTTTAGCTCAAGTTCTCAATGCAGATTTTATACCCTAAATTCATACCTGGTTTCAGCAACGCCTAAGTTCTATAATGGAATTGTTTTATCTGTCACCCTTTCCCTAATAATGTAAGTTGCTAGTTAGGTAAATTGTCAGAATCAGGATATCTAGGATTAAAGGATAAAATCAGAGCTTTTATTACCAATTACCAATTACCAATTACCTATTACCAATTACCTATTACCAATTACCAATTACCTATTACCAATTACCTATTACCTATTACCTATTACCTATTACCAATTACCTATTACCAATTACCTATTACCTATTACCTATTACCTATTACCAATTACCAATTACCTAAACAACAGCAGACAACCAAATTATAACCGTAGTTCCTGGGGTGTGAGGTGATGTAATAACTGAGTCAATTGCTGGACTGAAAACCTCTATATTTCCCTGCATTTCTGCTATTAACTGTTTAGCAATAGCAATTCCTAACCCCGTCCCAGGAATTGCTGTTTGTGCTTGTACACCTCGGTAATGTCTTTCTCCCAGATGTTCTAAGTCTTCCGGGGGAATACCTGGTCCTGTGTCACTAATAGCAATACCTTGGAAATTTCCCTGTTGTTGCCCACATTGTACTAATATCTTACCACCTGGGGGAGTATATTTCAAAGCATTATCTATAATATTACTCAATACTTCTCCCAAGGCTTTTTCATTGACTCTGACTAAAGGTAAATGATTGGGAATTTCCGTAATTAGTTGTAAATTTCGTTCTTGGGAAATAGCTTGAGCCGATATTAACAAAGGTGCTAACAAATCTGCTAGGGAACAATTAGTTAACTGTTCTCCTGTTCCTGGTAATAATAACACAGATTTCCCCGGTTTTTGTGTATTTTGATTTTGTTTAATTACTGCCTTTGACTCAGGGAGGGAAAGAGGTGTTAAATTGGCTGTATTTAGATCAATTACTTGATCAAACTTTTGTAATAACTCTTGTAAGCGATCGCTTTCCCGGACTATACTGGTTGCTACCTCCCGATTAGGATCAACCGCTCGCATTCGCTTAAATAGTAGTTTACCAAAAGTACGGATAGCAGTTAAGGGGTTACGAAACTGATGTAAGAGATTATCTAATAAGTCCCGTTGTTCCTCTTGGAGAATTTGTTCCTGTTCAAGTTGATGTTGCAACCAAGCCCGACGTTGATCTAAAATACAAGCGATCGCTAAAGTTTTGCCAATGCGTTCAATTTCTCCCTCCTCCCGTTGGTTCCATTCCCTATCTTCCCTCGCAGTCACTAATAATCCCATCATTACACCCTCATAAATCAGGGGTGAAACAATTTGATTATGACTGAGTGAATATTCATCTTGTTTATCTTGTAAATTTTGTTTTTCTGTTGCTGCGCTTGACGCTGATGAATGGGAAGATACTGAAGTCGGTTTTAACAACCTCATATTTTGATTTGGTAATGCTAAAACATGAGCAAGCCTGACTGGGTAACTCTCTTCTTGTTCACCATACTCATTACAAGGATTTAATGTTATAGTTTCTGGATACACCATCACTGGAATTAGTCGAGCCTCGCCTGTAGGTTTTTCTACCAACTCCTGTGTTAAATAAACTACGCTAAAAGACGCTCCCATGCCTTGGGCTAACAGGGTTATTTGCTCTCGACATAAAGCAAGGAAATCAGAACTGGCAGACATTAGCATTAGTTACAGGAATTTAGGAGGTAGAAAAGTTGCAGTCACTAGCAGTTTAGCAAAAATAAACTCTCGCAGGACTTCAAGCCAGAGAAAAGTGGTGCATAGCCCATAGCCTTTAACCTAATTTTGTACCTCATGCAAGTGCATACCACCATCAGGCTATATATATCTAGTCTAATCTAGTAATGGATGATTGGTAATAGACAATGGCTAGTAGACAGCAGTTTTTGGGAATTTTTATTCTTTATTTTTATCCTTTTTTCCTAATTGTATCAAAACATTAAAAACTATTGATTTTCTCAGAAAAAAATTATATAATGACGACTGATTTTGTAGCTACAACTACAATCTATAGCTGGAAACAGGAGGACAATAGGTTGGCAAGGAGACGCAAACGGAAAAGTCGTCGTCGTCAAGAAGGACGACGGATACTGGAACACATTCCCCAGTACAGCATCGAAAGTGGCGAAGATAAACCTGTGACAGCAGCAAGAAAGTTTATTCACGCTGAAGGTATTATGCCACCCGCGCTACTACTGGTAAAACGCAATGAACACACAACAGACCGTTATTTCTGGGCGGAAAAAGGCCTGTTTGGTGCTCAATACGTAGAAGAAAATCATTTCTTGTTTCCTAGTCTGAGGAGTTTTGAATCACCAACAGTAACAGTATCAGCACCAGTACAATTGACAGTGCCGGCACCAGCATCGTTATCGGTATCGGAACTGGTTGCCGTAACTGTTAATTAAACAACAAATGACTATCCTATCTTCTAAATGTAGCTTCTAGCTCTGATAATAATAACTGGCAATTTTGATCAGGTTCTTCAAAAATTCCATTTTTTTTAATTTTGCGGTCTAATTGTCAAGCAGGGCTAAAAACTGTTTAAACAGATTCTCTCAAGTCATAGCATAATTAACTCCTCATCAACTCGACTTAGTTGCATGAATCAGTTTATTGTCAGCTTACACATCAGAGAATAGCGACAGAGCCAAGGAAATCCAAAGATGAGGACAAATTCATGATCTCACTAATTTGGACTACTATCAAGCTCTGTCCAGCAATTCAGATTTTTCCTCATTACATCTCAGTCCTTAGGAAAATTTACAACAGCAGTAGTATTTTCTCCTCCTCACTGCCAATTTGCTCAAAAGTTTACTCAGAATTCTACATCAGAATAGGTATAGATGCTCATTGTTTTCATCCTCAACAATCAATCAAGTGTCAAGCACCTTTAGCTGTAATGCCTTTTGTAACTCAGCAAGTTCATCTCTATGGGCAGTAACAGTAATTATACTTGAGGAGTTTTGTCCACTGCGGATATTTTCTATCTGGAGTGACACCTTCTCAAGTCTTCCAGATTTTCTCCAGTACAAGAGACCACTTAAAGGTGAAAATAGGATTATTACCGCAAAAAAACGCCCAAAATCAGGAAAAAGCATGGATAAAACTAACGACAAACAACCTAAACCCACCGCTGCTAATGTAGTTAAAAATATAGCTAAAAACCAACTAGGTCTAACAAATCCCTCAAATGTGACTTGATTTTTGGGAGAATCTACCGCTAAGACTCGATAAGCACGAGTGCGAAAATAATCCTTCAATGAAGTCATTAACGTATTTTCATCCTCTTGTGAAACTAAACGCATCACTTCTATGCGGTCTTTAGTTGAAGCCCGAATAAAGAAAAACAAACCAACTGATAACAGCAATGTTAACAGGAAAGTAGATTGCAAAACAGCGGCATCCATAATTAATTTTTAAGTCTGAAATTTTCAGTAGACTTAAACCATTATCAATTATTCTGGAATCAGAGAACAAACAGAAGTTTGTTTTTAATTTTTAACTTTTAATATTTAATTTTTATATGTCACAAAACTCAGAAACACCATCATCTAACATTCGGGCTATAGCCCAACAATTTCGTCTAGCAGGTTGGATTAGTTTTTGGATTCAGTTAGTCTTAGGGGTAATATCTGGGATAATAGTCTTATTATTTGGCATTTTTAGCCAAAAAGCGGGTAGTCCTAGCAATAATCCAGGGACAGGCTTTGGTGTATTTTTAGCAATTTGTGGTATCATCCTCCTGGGTGCTGGTATTTACTTAGCTTATCGCTACACCAGAATTGGTAAACAACTAGAATCACCTAATTCTACTAATCGTCCTCGTAAAGCTGAAACCGTGCAAGTGTTAAGATTAGGACTGTGGATAAATTTAGGCGGAACTTTAGTGACTTTATTGGGAGCGCAAGCGATTGTTGGTACATTAGTAGCTAGATCTATATCTCCTCAAGCAGTAACTACACAATTATTTGATCCAACGCGGATTATTAGCGGTTTAGATATGCTTATAGTTCAAGCGAACACTAATACTGTATCAGCGCATTTTGCAGGTTTAGTAGCATCTCTGTGGTTAATGAATCGTATTACTAGGTAATTTATAGTTGATTTATAATTGACAGTGATTTTAGTATGCTAATCTCTGAAAACAGGTAGTTCTAAAATAAATCCTGGTAAAACATCTTCTCCAGATAAAATTGTTGGTAATAATACTATTTCTACAGATTGATTTTGACGATAAATTTCTACTTGTTGATTTTGAGGATCAATTAACCAACCTAAACGTAAACCACTATGAATATATTCCCCCATTTTCTCCTGTAATTGACTCAAAGAATCGGTACGCGATCGCAATTCTATCACAAAATCAGGACAAATTTTAGGAAACCTTTCCTGTTCTTCAACACTTAAAGATTCCCAGCGTTCATTAGCTATCCAAGCCACATCAGGAGAACGTTTACCACCATGAGGTAGAATAAAAACAGTGGAAGAACTAAATACTTTTCCGAGTTTATTTTGAAGATTCCATAACCAAACATAACCATTAAAATCTGATTCTCTATTACCACTAATTGCACCAACTGGAGGCATAATTATTAATTCCCCTTTAGCAGTTTCTTCAAGTTTCCAATCTTCGTTAATTTGACATAGTTGATAAAATTGATCATCATTTAATCCCACATTTTTGATATTTAAAACAACCGCTTCAGATGTCATCATTACTGATCATCTCCTTAAAATTAGGGAAATTGACTTGAGAGAAAAAACCCATACGCACGAGTCACTGAATAACGAACCACTCCAGGCACAGAGGAATAAGAGTTTGAGGAATATTTTGCGTAAGTCCTGAAATTATAGCCTTTCCTCGTTTAATGAAGTACAAAATTATCTGCGTTTATCTGCGTGCATCTGCGTTTAATTACCATAGATTGTAACTTACTTGTATGGAAATGGCTATATTATTTTTGTTGGGTTTCACTGCGTTCTACCCAACCTGCGATTTTGACAATTTTTAGGTTTTGGGAAAAGAGACAGAATAAGATATGTTTGGGTTAATTTTCAGTTAAATTGACACTGATAAGCGTTGCTAAACCCGTACAATTAACAACTGACAACAAACAATTAACAAAAAATGCTGGATATTAAACAAATTAGAGAAAACCCCCAACTCGTACAAGAGAAATTAAACAGCCGTAACGGTAAATACGACATTCAACCTATATTAGATTTAAGCCAACAACAACGGGAATTAGAAGGTAAACGCAGTCAACTACAAGCCCGCAGCAACGAAATTGGCAAATTAGTCGGTCAAAAAGTAAAATCTGGAGTTGATCCTCAAAATCCAGAAATACAAGCCTTAAAAGACGAAGGAAACGCTATTAAGACCACATTAAGTGACTTAGAACCCCAGGAAAAAGAATTAAAAGCCCAAATTCACGAATTACTGTTAGCGCTTCCGAATTTACCCAGTGATTTTACACCCCTTGGTAAAAGTGAAGATGATAACCAAGAGGTGAGAACATGGGGAGATGAATATAAACCCACAAATCCCCATATTTTACCACATTGGGAAATCGGCGAAAAATTGGGGATTTTGAACTTTGAAAGAGCGGTAAAAATTGCCCAAAGTCGGTTTGTGAGTCTTATCGGTGTGGGTGCGGCTTTAGAAAGAGCGTTAATTCAATTTATGCTGTCTCAACATATTGAGAATGGCTATATAGAAGTTAGTCCACCATTGTTAGTAAATACAGATTCTTTAACGGGAACTGGACAATTACCTAAATTTGCGGAAGAGAGTTTTAAATGTGCAGAGGATGATTTATGGTTAATTCCTACTGCGGAAGTGCCGGTTACTAATTTGTATCGGGGGGACATTCTTAACGCAGAAGAATTACCAATTTATCATACTGCATATACGCCATGTTTTCGGCGAGAAGCGGGAAGTTATGGCCGGGATATGCGGGGTTTAATTCGGTTACATCAATTCAATAAAGTCGAGTTAGTGAAGTTAGTAAAACCGGAAGATTCCTTTGAGGAATTAGAGAAGTTATTAGCAAATGCTGAGAGTATTTTACAGGCTTTAAAATTACCTTATCGAGTGATTAATTTGTGTACTGGAGATTTAGGTTTTTCGTCCACAAAGACTTATGATTTAGAGGTATGGTTGCCATCTTCTGGGAAATATCGAGAGATTTCTAGTTGTTCTAATTGTGTAGATTTTCAAGCCAGAAGGGCGGATATTCGGTTTAAGGAAGCGGGGAAGAAAGGGACGCAATTTGTACATACTTTAAATGGTTCTGGTTTAGCTGTGGGAAGGACTATGGCGGCAATTTTGGAGAATTATCAGCAAGCTGATGGGACGATTAAAGTACCGGAGGTTTTGCAGGTTTATTTGGGTAGGGAGGTTTTGTAGGATAGGGTAAAAGCAAACTTTTTTGATTTGGAATAGTTTATTTTTGTTAAAATGGTATAATTATTCCAAATCAACTATTTCATTGAAAACACAGCCATACATTGTTAAACATTATGAAAGTAAAATCTATTTCATTTAAAAACTACAAAGCATTTTATGAAGAACAAACAATGCAATTAAAACCTATTACTATTTTGATAGGTAAAAATAGTTCTGGTAAAAGTTCTATTGCTAAATTATTTACTTTGCTGGAAACGTCCCTCAAGGGAGATACTGATGAACCTCTGTTATTAAAAAATAATGGAGTCGAATTAGGTGCAGATTTTGATAATTTGTTTCCTGATAATAAGTCTGGAGCAATTAGTTTAAATTTTCAAATTATATTTGATAATAATGTTAAGTTGGATGTTGGTTTACTAAAAAAAACAGATGGCTATGGTTTAGATATTTGGCAATGGAAATATAAAGATGATATGGAGGAATTTGATCTTAAATCTTTTGCGTGGAGCTACGTTAACGATATTGATCAGGAATTTTATGATTGTGAATTTAAAGGTTTTATACCCACTAAATTTATAAAAGAAGGTACAAATGAAAATTTATCTGCAAACTTTACAATACCAAAAATTGATGTAGATTATATTGGACCTTTTAGAATTTTGCCCCAAAGATGCTTTTCTTTACCTGGAAAGACAAAATTTAGGGATACAGGTATTACAGGTGAAAATGCTTATATAATGCTTGGAGTCAGTAAATTAGAGAAAAAAGATAATTTGTATGAGAAGGTGGGAAAGTGGTACAAGGAACATTTTGACGGTTGGGAATTGATAGTAGATGATACAAGTAAAAGACCTCTTATCCAAATTCTACTTTCTAAAAATGATACTGAAGTAAATATTATGGATGTAGGACAAGGAATGAATCAAGCATTACCCTTAGTTGTTCGTGCTAATGTTACTGATAGACCTGATTCAATAATTGTTTTAGAACAACCAGAATTACATTTACATCCTGCTGCACATGGTGATTTAGCTGAACTATTTGCAAAGTCAGCAAAGGAAAATAATCAGACTTTTATTATTGAAACTCATTCAGAAAATATTATCTTGCGTTTGCGTAAGTTAATAGTTGAAAATGATTTTGGTTTTACCAAAGATGATTTAATCATTTACTGGATAGAAGATGCTGAATTGAAAGGTAAAGAACTACGAGAAATAACTGTTGATGAAGAAGGGGTTTTAAGTGATTGGCCAGAAGGTGTTTTTAATGAAGGTATGAAAGAAATTTTAGAAATGCAAAAAGCACTGAGAAGAAAAGAACAAGATAAATAAATATAACAAATATAACCAGGATACCAATATGATCATATATTTTAACCCAGCAATTTTTCAAACTCAAGATGATGATATGCAGTCTATTTTAGCTGATATCCTTGTTGAACTTCTTAAAGATAAACATTTTATAGATACTAAAAGTATTAAAAGTATTTTTTTTGATAATAACAATAAATATATTTTCAATCAAAATAAAATTGCTCAAGCTCATTTGTCAGATACTAAAAGGCAAAATTTAAAAGATTATATTTGTAAGAAAGTAAATCAGAATATTACTCAACTGCATAGAAATCATCTTACTCATTTAACTATTGGAACTAATCCAGAAGAAGTACACCCAAAAGATGCTTGTAAAATTCTAACAGAGCGTTCTATAATAATTGTAGAAAATGGAATTAATGATCGTAAGTTTATTGAGGGAATTTCACAAAAGTATAGTAGTTCTAAAAAAAGAGGTTCTATTTATATATTAATCAGTGATGCTATCAAAAGAGAAATTATAGAATTCGATAATGCTGGTGGAAGTGGGGAAATACAAAAAAGAATACAATATTTGATGAATGCTCCTCGTTATTTTAATATATATAAATATAAGTTAGTGGCTATTTTTGATAGTGATAAAAATTTTGATGATGATTTTAATGTACGAAAATACAAAAAACTGATTGAATTTTTAAAAAATCGGGAAATCAGTAATCCTCCATGTGAAAATGATATCAATTATGAAGATCACGATTTGATTATATGGCATATTTTATACAAAAGAGAGTTAGAAAATTATCTTCCATTGGAGATACTGTTTAAAAAAGCTCCATTAATTACTCAAGATCAGAAAGACCATTTAAGTAGTAAAAGCGAAAGTGATTTAGATTTTTTAGAATATAATAAAGACAATAACAAGATAGGTCAGATAAAAATAAAAGAAGAATTTCCAGAAATGTTCCTGGGTGATTTTTCTTACAGACTACTTGAGCAAAGATGTGAACATCATAAGGTGTTTCTTCCTGAAGCAAATGAATTGGTTTCTGAACTTGAACAAATTTTACTAAAAATAGCGAAAATAATATGAACGATAAAATAAGTGTAAAACCAGATATCATATTTATCGAAGAATTATTAAAAGATATAGCTAATGGGGAATATAAAATACCCATATTTCAAAGAGAATTTGTTTGGCAAACTTCTCAAATGCTGGAGTTATTTGATAGTATTTTGAAAGGCTATCCTATAGGAAGTTTATTATTTTGGAATACTCAAGGATATAAAACTAAAGATCAAATAGGTCCTTATATTATTAGAAAAAACAATAATAATAACACAAAATATATTTTAGATGGTTTTCAAAGGATATCCACGTTATTTGGTGCTTTAATTAATCCTAAAGATTTTCCTGAGAAGAATGAAAATGATGTAAAAGATTTTTTAATTTATTTCGATATTCAAGAGAATAACTTTAGTAAAAGAACGAGAAAAGGAAATATTTTTTCAATACCCTTGTATAAGGTTTATGACAATCGTGAATTATTTGATTTTGTTCGTCAGTTAGATAAAGAAAATATTCCAGAAATTGAAAAAGATCAATATATTGAGAATCTTAGAAACTTACATGATATATTGCACAAGTATAAATTACCTTATGTAGAAATTAAAGGAGGTGATATAAAAAGTGCTGTGGAAATTTTCTCAAGAGTAAATTCAACAGGAACAGAAATTTCTGAAGACTTTATGCTGTCAGCACTTAGCTATAATCAAGAAACAGGATTTTTACTTAGTGATTCAATTACTGAATTTTTAAACAGTTTGAATAAATATAATTTTGAAGATTTAAAAAGAGATATAATTTTAAACTGTATTGCCAGTAATATTAATAATGTAAATGGGAAAATTTATTTTGATGTAAAGCTAGAAGAATTAAGATATGAATCTGATTTAGAGTCATGTACAAATAATGCTTACAACTATATTAAGCAAGCAGTTGAGTTCCTATATAAAAGATTATTTGTAATAAATTTACGTTTATTACCATATCCTGCTCAATTAATTTTTATATCTGAGTATTTCAGACTAAATTTAAATCCTACATCTCAAGAATTACAATTGTTAGAAAATTGGTTTTGGATAACTACCTATTCTAATTATTTTACAATATATTCTTTAAGTCAACAAAGAAATGCTTATCAAGTTTTTTGTGACTTTGCAGAAGGAAAACATCCTAATGGTATTTATCAGATAAATGATGATATAGAATTTACTACAGCCAAGTATCCAACTAAATTAAACTTTACAGGAGTTAGACCAAAAGCATTACAATTATTTTATTTAAAATCAATTCTTGGTGATAATGAACCTCAAGATATGGAAGGAATAAAGGAAATTTTTATTTCTTCTAAAAGAGATAGAACTCCGGGTAATATAATTTTGAGATTATCCTCTGAATTTGATCAACCAACTGATAATAAAATATTAAATAACTTTATTAATTCTAATAGTGATATTTTAGAAAAGCATTTCATAACAAAAGAAATGGTTAGTTTATATAACCAAGGTAAAATAGATGATGGTTTTATTGACAAAAGAAATGAGTATTTAAAATCTAAAGAACGTGAGTTTGTCGAAACTATGGAAATTATTAAATATATAGAGTAAAATTATCATACTATTTTATATTGATTATATTGTAGGGTGCGTTAATGAAATGTAACGCACCGTTTTTTATTAAAATTTAACTGTCTGATAGCGTAGCGTGGCGTTAGCCATATCAGGATAACCAGGATTAAAGGATTAACACCGATTGTATTTGATTTTGATATTCACAGAATATTAAAATTAGCGCAACTTCTGAAGATGTAGATGAATATTAAAAAACCATCCTGTACATCCTGATTCAGACGAAATGCAACTTCTGAAAATGTAGATGAAGATAAAAAAACATCCTGTACATCCTCAATTCAGAAAAAACTCTCACAAATTGCTGATAGTTTAGGATATGAACTACCAACAATATGTACACCTTATGAAATGTTAGGAGAATAATTTATGTTGAATGATGAAGTTTTGGCAGAAATTCGGAAAATCAGAGATGAACAAGCTAAGTCATTTAATTATGATTTAGCAGCTATTTGTGCTGATTTAAGAAAAAAACAAGCAACAAGTGGCAGAAAAATTATTTCTCTTCCCTTGAAGACAGTGGTAAAATCACGCTGATTTTTTAGGGTGCGTTAATGAAATGTAATGCACCGTTTTTTATTAAAATTTAACTGTCAGAATCAGGATACCCAGGATTAAAGGATTAACAGGATTATATTTGATATTGATATTGTGGGATATTTGAATTAGCGCAATTTGTGAAAATGTAGATGAATATTAAAAAAACATCCTGTACATCC
>NZ_KE384642.1:0-1118 GCF_000426905.1 Dolichospermum circinale AWQC131C | reverse complement strand
TGATTCTGACAAAATGCAATTTTGTGAAAATCTAGATAAATATTAAAAAACATCCTGTACATCCTCAAATCCTAGACATACTGATTCTGAGAAAATGCGATTGTTTAAACTATAATAGAAAATAACCATCATTCATCATCAAATTACTATGCTAAAAAGTTACGAAGCAATTTATGAAAATGGCCAATTAACATGGTTGTCAGAACAACCTCAAGTTAATTCTGCTCGTGTGATTATCACCATACTACAAGAAAACTTACCATCAAAAAAACGCCGTATTCCTCCTAGTTCTATTGCTGGTAAAGGTAAAACATTGGGTGATATTGTTAGTCCTATTGTCAATGAAGAAGAGTGGGAATGTCTCAAATAATTATCCTTGATACTCATATTTGGTTTTGGTTTATTAATCAACAATTTGATAAATTTCCTACCCATTGGAGAGAAATAATTGAAACCTCAGAAGAAGTAGGAGTTTCCACTATTTCCTGTTATGAAATAGCACTTGCACAACAGCGAGGAAGACTAGAATTACCTTGTGCTGCTAATCAATGGTTTCAGGAAGCATTAGAACCATCAGGTATTACATTATTTCCTGTAACTGTAGAAATTTCCTGTCGTGCTGTAAATTTATCTCCTGTTCATAAAGATCCATTTGATCGTTTAATTATTGCTACTACATTACAATATCAAGCAAAATTAGCAAGTATTGATGGTTTCTTTTCTCAATATCCTGAACTCAATAATTATTTGATGCAATAGTTTTCTAATTAAATGTAACGCACCGTTTTTTATTAATATTTAACTGTCTGATAGCGTATCAGACAATTTTTAGCTACAATTAAAGCATTAGAAGTGATTCAGAAAGTAAGCTATTATCCCCATTTGCTTATAAAAACAAAGAATATGATACATGAAAAAAATCTCCCAATGCTTTGGCTTGATTTTTGCTAATACTTCTTTTACCATTTATTACTTCTGAAGTAATACCTTTTGAGCCAAAAATCTCGACAATATCCTTTTGTTTGAGTTGTCTTACTGACATTAACTCATGTAATATATAGTCATTTAACTTAAGAATGAGACATTAAGATACACAATAATCACGGATGATTTCATCT
>NZ_APIY01000380.1:0-13664 GCF_000426905.1 Dolichospermum circinale AWQC131C | reverse complement strand
GGGAACAGGGAACAGGGAACAGGGAACAGGGAACAGGGAACAGGGAACAGGGAACAGGGAACACAGGAAGAAAGACAGAATTGATACCTACTTAGTCTTGTATGGCTACGCCACGCAAGCTATCAAAAATCAAATATTATTCCTATATGTGATTGAGATTCTCTCAGAAAAATCGCTATCCTCACATCATTATGACATAATTAATCACTATATAGTAACTGAACTTTAACCGAGTCACTCAGCATTTACGGAAAAATACCCCACCAAATCACCGACAATTAAGACAAATTTTACCATTATGTAACTGAGATCAAAATATCCCCACAACTGGTTAATAACTTGACAAATCTTGCCATAGCCACTACCAACTGCGGGGAAGTCAAGACCCTTAACCCTATTCCCTATTTACTGTTCCCAATTACGGGCTATAATACGGAGATTTGATTAAGACATGGCTTGAATGATGTAATCAAAGTAGGGTGCAGTCTCTAAAGCGTCTTCTGCATTCAGTAAATCTAAGGACGCTTGTTTAAGAGAATTAATCGCCTCTACCATGCCGGGAACGGGAACGCCCAAGGAATTGTACATTTCTCGTACACCAATCAAACCAATTTTTTCAATGGGTTCTTTGTCACCAGCAAGTACACCATAGGTAATTAGGCGTAAGTACCAGCCAAAGTCCCGAATACACAAAGCCCGCTGTTTTTCACCGTAAGCATTACCACCAGGAGCGATAAAATCAGGGCGTTTTTGCCAAAGTTTTTTGGTAGCTTCTTGAACAATTTTTTTCTCGTTTTCTGAAAGGGTAGCAGCGATTCTTGTGCGCTTTACACCAGTTTCCAAAAATGCTTTGATGTTTTTGAGTTCGCCACTGCTGGGGTAACGCAGTTCGTCGTCAGCTTGGAGAATAACTTGGCTAATTACAGTCATGATGATCTAAATAACCCGAAATATTTATATTTGCTAGTTTAGCGACTTAGAGGAACATTCGTGAAGTGTGTGGGAAGATAGAGGTAAATCTATTCACAATTCTACATTAAGGAAGTCTCCCTTCCCTATTCCCTAACAACTGACTAATGACTAATATAATGTGGCGACAAGGTGAAGTCATCGAATTGGAAATTACTGATTTAAGCGACACTGGGGACGGTGTGGGACGCTTTGATCAGCGTGTGGTTTTTGTACCAGATACTGTACCAGGCGATCGCCTACTTGTCAAATTACTCAATGTTAAGCCAAAATATGCCTATGGTCAACTTGAGGATTTATTAGAGGCTTCCCCTCAACGGCTAAGACCAAATTGTATTGTCGCTGACAAATGTGGTGGTTGTCAGTGGCAACATATTAACTATAATTACCAGTTAATAGGCAAACAAAATCAAGTAATTCAAGCTTTAGAAAGAATTGGCGGTTTTGTTAACATAAATGTGAATACAGTATTAGTAGCTGCTGCATCCTTGGGTTATCGTAATAAAGTTACTTATCCACTTGGTATTTCTGCCACAGGTCATGTCCAAGCTGGGTATTATCACAAAGGTACTCATAAATTAATCAACTTAAATCAATGTCCAGTGCAAGATTCACGGTTAAATCCTTTATTAGCTGAAGTCAAATTAGACATTGAAAAGCAGGGTTGGTCAATTTATGACGAAACTAGACACAAAGGATTAATTCGCCATTTAGGTTTACGCATTGGCCGTCGCACAGGAGAAATGCTGCTAACTTTAGTCGTCAAAGATTGGAACTTACCAGGAATTGAAAACCAAGCACAGCAATGGTTACAGCGTTATCCCCAATTAGTAGGCGTGTCATTAAATCGTAATAGCGATCGCACAAATGCTATATTTGGATTAGAAACCCGTTGTTTAGCTGGAGTTCCCTACCTACGAGAAAAATTCGCCGGACTGGATTTTCAAATTCGTCCAGATACCTTCTTCCAAGTGTACACAGAAACAGCCGAGGCTTTATTAGAGGTAATTCAGTCAGAACTAAATTTACAAGGTCATGAAGTCCTAGTAGATGCCTATTGTGGCATAGGGACCTTAACCTTGCCCCTGGCTAAACAAGTAAAGCAGATCATCGGTTTAGAATTACAATCAACAGCAGTAAAACAGGCAATTGTCAATGCTCAAGAAAATAGAATTAATAATGTAACATTCCAAGTAGGTGCAGTGGAAAAAATTCTCCAGAATTTGGAGATCATACCAGATGTCGTCTTACTTGATCCACCACGGAAAGGATGTGAAGATAACGTTATCAAAACATTAAGAAACTTGAAACCTTCTCGAATTGTTTACGTCAGTTGTAAAGTATCTACCTTAGCCCGTGACCTCAAATTACTTTGCGAAAACGGACTATACAGACTCACAAGGGTTCAGCCCGCTGACTTCTTCCCTCAAACTGCCCATGTAGAAGCAGCCGCCTTTCTGGTACTATCGGACAATGATTAGAGTCATTAATTCTTTACAAAAATAAAAATTGTCAATTTGTAGTCTAGTGCATACGCATAATGCTAGAATGAAATCACCATAAAAATAGAAACTCATTTTTTTTTAAAAGACATCGAAGCTGCATAGAATCTTAAAAAAGGTGCATAAAATTGTCTTAATTACAAGCCGCCGGTTAATCAGAGGATCTTTCCCCTGCTGTTTAAAACAGTAGCCTTTATTCATCTACTTAATCAACAGACTAACCTTAGCAAACTGTAAATAAGCAATTTGATTCTCCTTCTAAATTACCAGCGGAGAGCATTTTTATAAATTTAGTTTTACAGACGCAAGTTTAAAGGCAACATGATCACCTAATTCTTATCGGAATGCCTGAAAAAGCTTTCTTGATGTCTAGCTAACTAAAAGCTACGGGGTTTCTCTTGTGATTACCATTTCTCTTCGTCCAGTCGGGCGTTATTGGGGGACAATTAGTTTTGCTTCCACCCTTTATCTTTGTCCAATCCTAGATTTACTATTGACAGATATTCCCGCAAAATTGCAATCAGAACTGCGACTAGGACTCCAAGAAGCCCTAGTAAATGCGGCTAAACATGGGAATAATCTTGATCCCGCTAAATTAGTAGTAGTTCGTTTCTCATTAGTAGAGAATCAATATTGGTGGATTATTTCAGATCAGGGTAGCGGTTTCACTCCCTCCATTACAGGTGATAGTGATCCCAATGACTATTTACCACCTGAGGAAGCAGAAAGTGGACGGGGTATGTCCTTACTGCATCAGATTTTTGATCAAGTAGAATGGAATCGCAAAGGTACAGAACTCAGGCTTTGTAAGCAATTAGAAAGCCGTCGTTTATTGTCTTTGCGAAGGTGAAGGTTAATTCCTTTGTTACTGGGGCAACCACGCGGTTTGCCCCTACAACCCCGGTATTAGGGCAACCACGGGGGGTTTGCCCCTACGTTGTTTTGTGCCCGTGGGTGGGGCAAGGAGGGGCGGAAATTGATTTGTCTAGCCAGCCTACAGCCTGTTCTAGTCTAGCTTGCGCCTCTTGGGGTTCATTTTTGACCAAAAAGACTATGGCGGCGGCAACCTGTTCACTAGCGCGGGCATTGCGGTTAGATTTGAGACGATGCCAATCATCTGGAGTGATCCTTAATCTTTCCATGAGGGCTTGTGCTAGTTCTAAAGTGCTAATTTCATTTAGTGGACTGGTTTGCAACATAATACTAAGTGCTAAGTTAAGAGTAAAATTTATGATTAAATCATCATAGCTAATTACTAATCGCTAATGACTAATTTAGAGGAAAATCCCTACCTAGATTTTGCACGGGAATTAGAGGAAGTGGAAACTTCACTAAGATTCTTGAAGGATAGATATACCCAAGTGCAAAATGATCAACAACAAAAGGCACAATGGCAACAAGAATTAAGGAATTTAAGGCAAAATAGTAAACAGACCCCAGAAATCAAGGCCGAGTTAACCCGCATTCAAAAACAGTTGGAAACCTTGGAAATCAACTTAGAAAGCCGATTGTTTTCTTGGAATACCCTAAAAAGACCTTTTTGGCAAGCTATCCGTTTTGGCGGTTTAGGGGTTATTATAGGTTGGTTACTAAAATCTTGGGTTGGATGATGGAATTTTAGATTTTGGATTTTAGATTTTGGATTTTATTTAAACCAAGTCCAATGATATCAAATCGGAAATTTTATGATTCGGTTTATCCGATTTTCAGTCTCTATTTTGCTATAATTGGTATTATATAGTCAAAAAAAACAGTTGGAGAAAATGCTAAATCGTCGTATTGCAGAAATATTAAGAAGTGGTAAACCAGAAGAAACTTTGGTAGTCCAAGGTTGGGTAAGAACAAAACGCGAGTTAAAAGGATTTGCGTTCTTAGAAGTTAATGATGGTTCATCCTTGGGTAATTTGCAAGTTGTGATTAATCAAGATTTACCAGATTATCAAGGAATCTTAAAACAAATCAATACGGGTGCTTCTATAGAAATATCAGGAGTAATAGTAGCTTCCCAAGGTAAAGGACAAAGAATAGAATTAAAAGCGGATACGGTGAAAATATACGGAGACGCTGATCCTGATACCTATCCTCTGCAAAAGAAACGTCATTCCTTTGAGTTTCTAAGAACCATAGCCCATTTGCGCGGTAGAACTAACTCCTTTGGTGCGGTATTTCGGGTAAGAAATGCTTGCGCGACTGCTATTCACCAATTTTTTCACGAACGGGGTTTTTTATGGGTACATACTCCCATTATTACTGCTAGTGACTGCGAAGGGGCTGGAGAATTATTTACTGTTACTAATTTTAATTTAAAGAATGTTCCCCGCAGAGAAAATCAAGAAATTGATTATAGTCAAGACTTCTTTAGTAAACCTGCATATTTAACAGTTAGTGGACAGTTAGAAGCCGAAATTATGGCTATGGCTTTTACTAATGTCTATACTTTTGGTCCTACATTCCGGGCGGAAAATTCTAATACTTCTCGTCATTTAGCCGAATTTTGGATGGTTGAACCAGAAATGGCGTTTTGTGATTTAGAGGGTGATATGGATTTAGCTGAGGAGTTTCTAAAATACATTTTTAAATATGTAATGGAAACTTGTCCAGAAGACATGGAATTTTTTAATGAACGCATTGATAAAACTGTTTTAGAAACTGCTAATAATATTATTAACAATCAATTTGAACGGTTGACTTATACAGAAGCAGTTAAACTTTTAGAAAAAGCCGATGTTAAATTTGATTATCCTGTGAGTTGGGGTGCAGATTTACAATCAGAACATGAACGCTATTTAGCCGAACAACTGTTTAAAAAGCCAGTCATTGTCACAGATTATCCCGCACAAATCAAAGCTTTTTATATGCGGTTAAGTGATGATGAAAAAACCGTCCGCGCTATGGATATTCTCGCACCAAAAATAGGAGAAATTATTGGTGGTTCCCAACGGGAAGAACGGTTAGATATTTTAGAAAAACGGGTTTTAGCACAAGGTATGAACCCGGAAGATTTGTGGTGGTATTTAGATTTGCGTCGTTATGGGACTGTTCCTCATGCTGGTTTCGGTTTGGGGTTTGAAAGGTTGGTACAATTTATGACGGGTATGGGGAATATTCGGGATGTTATTCCCTTCCCTCGCACACCAGAAAACGCGGAGTTTTAATGATTTTAGAGACGTTGTAAATAACGTCTCTTTTAAAAATGTTATTTTTCTAATTGCTAACTTTTTGATTTACCTCGAACTGAGGTAAGGTTAAAAATATTTCTATACTGCACCTTGACGAATCATTTCAAAACCATATACATAGATATCCGCAAATTTATAGCGTTGATCTTTCTCGCGCAATTGAATAATACCGATTTCAGTTAAAAAAGAAGCAAACTTTTCAAACTCTTCAAAATCTGCTATATCCTGTGCTGATTCTTGCCATATACTATGTAATTCTTCTTTAGGTAAAAGGGCTGATTTTTGCTTGAGAGAATCAAAAAATTTAGTCAAATGACGATATTCTTCTTTGATTTCATCACATCTTTTTTCAGATGCTTTTTTCAATCCAATTTCTAAAGATTTACTGCGTAATAAACGATCTGTTGGTGGTTGAATTGATGATTTTCCTTGATAGCTTAATTCTTGTTCCTTTGCACCTGTTAATAAGATACTTAAACTACGAGGAAAAGTAGTACCACTAGAATCAGTTAATCTTTCATAAACCCATCTAGATACATATTTAGCTTTGTTCCCTGTTCTGCGACGACTTCCCCAAAGTAATTCTAATGCTTTATCAATTGCATCTTCACTAGATTGATCAATACTTTCTACAGCAATAGGAGAAAACCTATCTACTAAATTCTTAAAATCTGGAGATTGTATTGATTGACGCAAAGCTAATCTTAACAAATCAACTCTAGTCCATTGTAAAATAATATCCCGTCCAGTAAAATGACTTTTATTATCAAAAATTAAACGATTCCATATATCTTCTCTCAAGAAAATCTTAAATCTAATTTCTGTTAGGCGATTTGCATCACAAGATTGAACTAATTGAAATAATCCAGATAATGCCGATTGTCTTACTTCTCCTGCTTCAGGAAAATCTTCATCTAAATCATCATAAAGAAACCAAATTTTCTGAGATTTATTTTTGGCTTGTTCATGAATAATATTGTTAATGGCATCATTAACTATTTCACTTAGTATAGAATTAGTAGATAATTCTAACAAAACTTGATTGTACTCAGATTGCCATTTTCCTTTAGGTAAATTATTGATAATATTTTTCAGTTCACTAAATTTTTCACCTTTCCTATTTTTAGGAAAATTACATAAATTTTCCTGATGACATCTAAGGAGTAAATAAGCTCTCCAGAAAGCCTCCCATGTCCCACCCTGTTGCTGTAAATTTTCATGAATAAATTGGAATTGTCCACGAGTCGGACGACTTTCCTGATATCTACCATGTGCAGACAAAAATACAGTATTATCTAATCTACCACGAGCTAGTTTTTGAGCATCACTTTTATATTGGAGAAAAAGCCAATATAGAGCAGTTTTACCTGTTCCTTTTCTACCTCTAATTAAACAAGTTACATGATCTAAAAATTTCTCAAAATCATTGGTACGCTGGAATAGCAACTCGAATTTTTGTTTTTGATCTACTTCCGCAGCATTTACCTCAGGAAATTGCAAGCTTTTGATAATTTTCCAACGTGTTTCTGGATTAGTTAAAATATTTGTTCTTTCAATTTCGTCAGTTTCTTCATCAATTAAATTGACTATTTTATTATAGTAATCTAGTAAAGCTCTTACAGGGTAATTATCAGCTAAAGCAATGGGTTGAAGATAGGGAATTACTAAAGGTTCTGGTATTTCTAATTGATCATTATCATCTATTTCAGATTCTTCATCCGTAGATATTTTTATTTCATCTAGTAAAGATTGATAAATTTCCTTTACCTTGTCAAGTTTACTAACATCAGGAACAGGAGAAAACACAAAATTAATTGATGATTTATTAAGGTTTTGAAGTGATTGTAAAAGCAGTTTTATTCCTTGTTTATTTTGTTCATTAGGAAAAAGAAAAATAACCGCATCATCAGCAGCTTGAATTAATGATAAAGCTCCCCATTGATTAATTCCCGTTCTCGAATCAATTAATATAACATCAGGTTTTAATTGTTCGTCAATTTCGCACTTGAAAACAGACCAAAGATTTTGATCCCCATCAATAATAGTATTAGCATGAAGATCATCAACCTTAGCAATATAATCAAGACTAAGACAACCAGCAGGAACAACAAATAATCTTCCTTTAGCGTTTGGTATTCTCACTTCACCAAATATTTCAGTAATGGAAATACTCGCTTTTATTCCTTCTGGTAAATAGGAACGTTCATAAAAATAGTCAACAATTCCATATTTTGGTTGTGGTTGCAGGTTGAATGCTGTACTTAAACCAGGTGCTTCTAAATCTAAATCTACAGCGACAACTTTACGTCCTCCCATTGCTAAAATCCAAGCAACATGAGTTAGTGCTGTAGTGCGACCTACTCCTCCTTTAAAGGAATAAAATGTCACTGTTCTGGGTCGACTAAGTTCACGTTGGGGGAAGGTTAATTGATTTTGTGGGTTTGCTGCTTGAATAGCTAAATCCTGCCAAGTTTTGATTGTATTTACATCAGAAACTTCTGGAGGTGAAAGATTAAGAGATTTAGCTTCTTCAGGTGTATATAGGGAGAGAAAACCAGGAGATAAATGAGGAACTTGTGATTTAAGTAAGTTATAAATTTGTTCTTGACGTTGAGAAATAGATAAACCTATAAAGCAATCGCTTACAATAGTCAAATTCAATAAACCGGATGTAGAAATATTTACATCAACCCATTCTTGTGACTTCTGTACATACTGGTTTTTAATTCCCTGTTTTAGTAAAATCTGCCAATTTTCCTGCATTTGATCACCTTTTTAAAGTTGAGTAGCTTGCTTCAGTAACCAACTTTTGATACTTGTGTATGCGTGTAACCAGATTTTGTAATTTTGCTCATCAGGTTCAAGACTAGAATAACGCATATCTATGAAATGTTGACCCATTGGATTTTCAACTTGATCAAGCCATTTTCTCACTTCTGAATTATGATCAACTCTACATTTTAGTTTATTGTGTTTTTTTAGAAGTTCTGCATAAGTATGTGTCATCAAGTTGTGTGTAACCCCAGGTAGAGTATTACAAATCATTGCTTTTAATAAACACTCAATGGTTACACCACCAAAGTGCATAGCTCCAACTTTCCTTACAGGGTATAGTGTTTGAGTATCAATATGGCGCTCCATAAAAGCTGCCTGGTAATCTTCCATACTTGTTAAACTTAAAATTCAAGCTTTATCAGTAATCAGTATATTATTAAATTAACCAATTTTCTAACTGTAAATCTTTAACTCTAGTTAAATCAGAATCGTGAGAAACTAAAACTAAATTATGAATAATAGCAGTAGCAGCTATCAAAATATCTGCGTCCTGAATAATTTTACCTCTGTTTGTTAAATCAGCATGAATTTCGGATGCTTTTTCAAATATTCTCAGATCATCTAAAAACAAAATAGGATAATCTTGACAAAATTGTTGAAACCAAGCCAACTTCTTAGTCGCATTACTTCTTAAAAGTCCTCTTTGAACTTCATAATAAGTTATGCCACTAATACCGATAAATTCACCTTGACGACGTATTTCTGTAATTTTCAATGCCACTTCAATATTCTGTTTTAGTGAGGCTGAAACAATATTCGTATCTAGTAAATAACCCATTTAACCCCCACGTTTTACAGATTCATCAAAAATTTGCATTTGCTCTGGAGTCAAATCATTTAACATTCCTGAAACTAAATGTAAAGATAAAATACTTTTAATCCGTTTCGTTAATTCCCCCTGAGAGATATTATTAACATCAGGGACAGCAATAGGATCAAAATTACGATTAATCACTTCAATCATTTTCTCTCTATCTAAGTTTTCTTGATAAAGAGGATTATTGTCAATTAAAGTTCTGACAATTTCGGGTAATTTTTGATAATTAGATTGATGATTAATAATTTGAGTCATAGTTAAACCTCTTCAAAATAATATCGTTGTTGGACAACCTGAGTCCTATTATAGCAGCTACAATATCCCCGCAAAAGTAGGAATCAACAAAAAACAGCCGCCCCCTTACGGAAGCGGCCATTATTTAAACTAGGAAAACTACGAAAAGATTTTAGTAGTCGTAATCTCCGCCACCCATACCAGCGCCAGCAGCAGGAGCGCCATCTTTAGGTTCTGGCTTGTCAACAACAATACATTCGGTTGTCAACACCATACCAGCGATAGAAGCCGCATTTTGCAGAGCAGAACGAGTTACCTTAGCGGGGTCAACAATACCAGCAGCCAACATATCTACAAATTCGTTGGTAGAAGCATTGAAACCAATATTGAAATCCTTCTCTTTGACTCTTTCAGCAATGACAGCGCCGTTTTGACCAGCGTTTTCTGCAATTCTCTTGAGAGGAGCAGGTAAAGCGCGAGCGACGATTAAAGCGCCTGTCAACTCTTCATCTTTGAGGTGGCTATTAGCCCAAACTTCCAATTGAGGAGCGAGGTGAGCCAAGGTTGTACCACCACCGGGAACAATACCTTCTTCTACAGCAGCCTTGGTAGCGTTGATAGCGTCTTCCAAGCGTAGCTTCTTGTCCTTCATTTCGGTTTCGGTAGCAGCACCAACTTTCACAACAGCTACACCACCGGACAATTTAGCCAAACGCTCTTGGAGTTTTTCTTTGTCGTAGGAAGATTCGGTTTCTTCCATTTGACGACGGATTTGTTCGCAACGAGCCTTAACACCAGCTTCATTACCTTCAGCCACAATGGTGGTGCTGTCTTTGGTAATGGTGATGCGACGAGCTTTACCTAAGCTTTCTAGCTTAGTGGTATCTAGTTTCAAACCAGCGTCTTCGGTGACAAGTTGACCACCAGTTAAGACAGCGATATCTTCTAGCATAGCCTTACGGCGATCGCCAAAACCAGGAGCTTTCACAGCAGCAACGTTGAGAACACCGCGTAAACGGTTAACTACCAAAGTTGCTAAAGCTTCTTTTTCGATGTCTTCAGCGATAATTACCAAAGGACGGCCGGAACGAGCTACTTGTTCGAGGACAGGAACTAAATCTTGGACTAAAGCAATCTTCTTGTCGGTTAACAAGATGAAAGGCTCATCAAAAACGGTTTCCATGCGCTCTGCATCGGTAGCGAAGTAAGGGGAAATATAACCCTTATCAAAGCGCATCCCTTCGGTGATTTCCAATTCGGTGGTCATAGACTTCCCTTCTTCTAGGGAAATTACGCCTTCTTTACCCACCTTGTCCATAGCTTGAGCAATCATGCTACCGACTTCTTCATCGTTACCAGCGGAAATTGCTGCAACTTGAGCGATCGCCTTAGAATCTTCTACAGGGCGAGCGTGTTCAGCAATTTTTTCCACTAAAAACCCAGATGCTTTATCAATACCGCGCTTTAATAAAATCGCATTAGCACCAGCTGCAACGTTCCGCAAACCTTCTTTAACGATAGCGTGAGCCAAAACGGTAGCGGTGGTTGTACCATCACCCGCAGCGTCGTTGGTTTTAGAAGCAGCTTGACGAATCAGAGCCACGCCAGTGTTTTCGATGTGGTCTTCTAATTCAATTTCCTTAGCGATGGTTACACCATCATTAACAATTTGTGGTGCGCCGAATTTCTTTTCTAGAACCACGTTACGACCCTTAGGACCCAGGGTAACAGCTACAGCTTCAGCCAGAATATCAATACCACGCTCTAGAGCGCGACGGGCGTTTTCGTTGTAAATAATGCGCTTTGCCATAATAAGTCTAAATCCCGATAGTAAATTGAATTTGTCTTCAAATTGGTGAATGGTAAAGAGATAATAGGGAAAACTCTTGACCTATCACCTATCCCTAACTAGCTAACGACTGCTAGAATGTCTTTTTCAGACAGGAGTACATATTCTTCAGTACCCAGTTTGATATCAGTGCCGGCGTACTTGGAGTACAACACCTTATCGCCAATGTTGATGTCCATTGGTTGACGGCTACCGTCGTCATTACGCTTGCCTGGTCCTACAGCGGCGATTTCGCCTACTTGGGGTTTTTCCTGGGCATTATCGGGCAAATACAAACCGCCTGCGGTTTTTTCTTGGGGGGCGCTCACTTTGATGAAAACGCGATCGCCCAGGGGTTTAACGGTGGAAACGCTTAGAGATACAGCTGCCATACAAAATTTCTTGCTTTCTTAGCACTCTCGACTCATGAGTGCTAATTTAGCGAAAGATCGGACATAATAGCAATACCGACTCATGTACGGGTTTCCGAACTCAGGACAGGGTGGCTGTACTTAAGTGCAAATATCCAATTATTTTAGTTGTCAGGGTTTGTTGCGTAAGTAATGAATATTTTGATATGGACAAATTTATTTGCAAACCTGGGAAATTGTTATAGAACTGTAATCAGGGATCTACTTTTCGCAGTAAGAGTACAGTCATCCACAAACAGCCATCTCATCCCCAAAACTACTGGGGATTAGGGATTAAGGAGCAAGGACCAAAGAGCAGGGAATAGGGAATAATTGCCAATTACCCATGACCCATGCACACAAAAACTCTAGACTTTGTGTAACCACAAACAGATAAATGCTCAATTCTGTTACAAATCCGCTAGTCTAGAACTTGGGGATGTTCTTAACCAGGATTGGGGGAGCGATAACCCCATCAGTTATCAGACAGCCTCAATCAAGCATCTTCACAACTCAAGTCAAAAACTTGCGTGTTTGTTGTTCTAGAACGATAATGGTATATTACCTAGATGCGGTCTGGCATCGCCAGTTAAGCCCAGAAGTCATGAGATCAGGTCATCCAAGACCAGTGAATTGGCAATTAGTATGGTGAAAAAATCTGCATTTTTAACCCATACTTTAAAAACCTCCCCGGTTGATTTTGAACCTCTCAATGGAGGCTTCACAACCGAAGGATATAGTAAGCAGCAGTGGACTAATGAAAGCGCGGGTGAGTTTTAAGCTAGGGTAATCTTGAAAAAATACCAACTTGTGACTCACAAGGACGATGATTTAATCAGGGTTTTTTGGCCTGCACCTTTCAAATGGACATATAATAGCGCATTATGAAGACTACTGCTATACGTATCCTTACTAGACTTTTTCCGTCCACCTACTAGGATGTTGAAAGTGACTACCACTTTTAAGACTTAGAGGCGATCAAGATAAGTTCAGTGGGAAAAAGACAACACAATCCAGTCATCCACCATACAGGATAACTATATCAACACCCTAATGGATCGAAGCGCGAAAAGTGCCACTGTTATGAAAGAAACCAGCATGAAAGAACACAAACGACTTCTACTGATTGATGATGACCCCAACCTCATCTTGCTGGTGAAGGATTACTTAGAGTTCCGAGGCTATGAAATCGGAACGGCGGAAAATGGAAGAGAAGCTCTGGACATTTTAGAACATGACGTTCCAGATATGATTATCTGTGATGTGATGATGCCAGAAATGGACGGATACACTTTTGTCGAACAAGTCCGACAAAACGAACGCACTGGCTGGATTCCTGTTCTCTTTCTCTCAGCTAAAGGACAAAGTACGGATAGAGTTAAGAGTTTAAATAAAGGCGGGGACGTATATATGGTCAAGCCTTTTGAACCTGAAGAACTTGTAGCACAAGTAGAATCTGCCCTTAAGCAAACTATTCGTTGGAAAGAACACCAAACAAAAGGAAGTGACAATGTTTCTCGCATCCAAGTTCCTTTCGATGTTCAGCTAACCCCAACGGAACTAAAAGTTGTACAGTTTGTGGCTAGGGGTTTAGCTAACCGTGAAATCGCTGAAGAATTAAATGTCAGTCAGCGTACTGTTGAAAGCCATGTCTCCAATATGTTAGGTAAAACCAATCTCCACAACCGCACTGAATTGGCGCGTTGGGCGATTGAAAATCAAATGGCCTAAACAATTTTAAATTTTGGATTTTGGATTTTGGATTTTGGATGATTTATCTAAAGTCTAAAGTCCAGAATTTATGCTTTAGAAAAATTACGCTGGAGATAAAAATTTACATCTTGATAAATTTGGGTTTTTGTCTCTTAATTTTAAATTTTGGATTTTGGA
>NZ_KE384641.1:4470-15463 GCF_000426905.1 Dolichospermum circinale AWQC131C | reverse complement strand
AATCTCATATAAATAACTTATATCCCTAGAACAAAATATCCAAATTATTTAATCAATCTTGTAATTTAAAAAGAGACTTGCAAATAAAAAAGTCCCGAATTTAGATAAAAACGCTCTATATTTCTCTTTTCTCCGCGTCCTCTGCGGCTGGGCGAGAGCAAAAAACTATTATCATAATCTTCTTAATCGTAAAGTATTAAATTAAGATTCGCTGTAGCTTACAAAAACATAAAATATAATAATTGACAAAAATATTTCTAAAAGACAAGATATTGTTACAATATTTAACAACGTTGATTTAACTGGTGGCTTCTTCATGATGGTTAAGACACTTCCCCCTAGTTCTCGAACAATTCAGGAGGACAGTCGCGGAGGCGAATTGTCCGTAATTGAAGTCATAGCGGAAAAAAGTGCAGAGACTTTAGTAATCAAGTCAGCGGAAGTCTCCAGACAGCCGAGACATAAGCCGCGAGTGACAACAGGATCTGAACCAGAGACAGTGCTGTATGATCCTGTGGAAATACAAGAACAATATCGTGGACGATTTCTGCAAGTTTTAGGGCGGATTTTGACGGTTCTTAAACCAACAATTTCCTTTGCATTTGGCTTATGGTGGGATAAGCAATGGGGAATTTTGGTAAAAAATGAACAACGTCGCGCCATTCAACTCAGAAAATTATTAACAAAACTCGGTCCGGCTTACATTAAAATCGGTCAAGCTTTATCTACCAGACCAGATTTAGTCCCACCAGTTTATTTAGAAGAATTAACTAAACTGCAAGATCAATTACCGGCTTTTCCTAATGAAATAGCTTACCAGTTTATAGAAGAAGAACTAGGAGCGCCACCGACGGAAATTTATGCAGAATTATCTGCTCAACCTATTGCGGCTGCTTCCTTGGGACAGGTATATAAAGGAAAATTGAAAACTGGGGAAGAGGTAGCGATTAAAGTTCAGCGTCCAGATTTACGGGAACGAATTACTATAGATTTGTATATTTTACGAAATCTGGCTGGTTGGGTACAGCGCAAAGTCAAGCGGGTGCGTAGTGATTTAGTCGGGATTTTAGATGAATTGGGCGATCGCATTTTTGAAGAAATGGATTATATTCATGAAGGGGAAAATGCCGAACGCTTTTTTGAGTTATATGGTACGATGAAGGATATTTATGTACCAAAAATTTACTGGGAATACACCAACCGTCGGGTTTTAACGATGGAATGGATTAACGGTTTGAAATTAACTCAACCAGAAAAAATTGCGGCTTTAGGAATCAATGCGCGGTATTTAATTGAAATTGGTGTCCAGTGTTCCTTGCGTCAATTATTGGAACATGGATTTTTCCATGCTGACCCCCACCCAGGTAACTTGTTAGCTACTATGGATGGTAAATTAGCTTATCTTGATTTTGGGATGATGAGCGAAGTTAAACCAGCCCAACGTTATGGTTTAATTGAGGCAATTGTTCACGTTGTTAACCGAGAATTTGATAGTTTAGCAAAGGACTATGTAAAGCTAGAATTTCTGACTCCAGAAACGGACCTTACCCCTATTGTTCCGGCTTTTGCTAAGGTATTTGCTAACGCGGAAGGTGCAAGTGTAGCGGATTTGAATATTAAAAGTATTACCGATGATTTATCGGCTTTAATGTATGAATATCCTTTCCGTGTTCCACCTTATTACGCTTTAATTATTCGTTCTCTTGTCACTTTAGAAGGAATTGCAATTTATATAGATCCCAACTTCAAAGTTCTCAGCGAAGCCTATCCTTATGTTGCTAAACGGTTATTAACAGACCCCGCAGATGAATTAAGAACATCATTAAAGGAGTTACTTTTTAAAGATGGTAAATTCCGCTGGAATCGTTTGGAAAACTTGTTAAAAAATGCCCGCAGTAACCAAGAATATGATCTTAACTTAGTCCTCAATCAAGGAGTAGAATTTCTTTCTTCAGAACGCGGTTCATTTATTCGTGATAGATTAGTTGATGAATTTTTCAATAGTGTAGATGCTGTTAGTAAAAATGCTTTACATAACTTCACCTATATACTCCGAGAAAGGGTAGGATTAACAGCAGTAAATCAAATCCCATCAGCAACAGTTGAACAACAACAAACCTTAGAATATATTAAACGCATTGCTGGTATTTTGCGAGAAACTAAAGGTTTTGATGCTACTAAAATAGCCCCACAATTAGCCCAAATCATTGTTAACCCAGGAGTGCAGCGTTTAGGTCAACAAATTGCTAGTCGCGTCACTCAAAAAGCTGTCACTAGGATAATTCGGGAATTATTAGCACCTGAATAATGTCTAAACTGTGATTTTTCTACTGGAGATTATTGAGATGATTTTGGTATGAGTTAAATTCATCAATTAGTCAGGCCACAGTAAACATAAGTTTTCCAGGAAGTTTAGTTAGTCATGACTCTACCCAAACTAAATCTTAGTTTACCTTGGCCGAATTTCCTCTCAAGACAGTTGAGAACTCACCCAAAACCCAATTACTGCTAATTCAAGTCGCTTTTAAGCGACTTCAGTTATGAGACAGGAAATCTATTTAATAGTCCACAAAGGCTGAATATTCCCAACAATGTAAATTAATATTCTTTCCCGCAACGACAACTGCGGCCGCAAAATTATCTGTTGGTGTTAATTCCCTTAAATTCCAATCTCCTGATACAAGTAATCTACTGGGTTGATTTTTTGTTAAAGATATTTTAATTTCTTCTAACTTAACTAAACCATCTCCTGTAGCTTTTACATAAGCTTCTTTACAAGTCCAATAACGGAAAAACATTTGTTTTTGTTCTTCAGAAGAAACTAAGCACAGATGTTCATATTCTTCAGGAGAAAAAAACCGTCTGGCCAGACTTTCTAAGTCTGACATAGTGCGAATACATTCTAAATCTACACCAATCTGATTTTGATAACTCACACCACACAAAGCTAAATCTTGGGAATGAGATAAATTAAAGAATAATCTTTGATTTGCAAATTTAGCCGCCAAAAAAGGCTTACCACGGGGTTGATATTCAAATTCCACTTGTTTGGGGTCAATAGCTAAATATCGCCCTAAAATGGCGCGGAGAGTGCCACGTCCAGCGATAAATCTTTGCCGATGTTCAGGAAAATAAAACCTTTCGGCGCGAGCAATTTCATCACTAGATAAAGTTTCCCAAAAAGCTTGTAATTGTGATTCTGATTGATTCAAATTAATGCACCAAAGATGCACATCATTTAATGACAAATTTAAGTTTTTGGGTGCAGGTAGCCAATTATAATTAAACACAGTTACAGGGAACAAAATTTAAAGTCTTGTGGTGTAAAGTCTTTGAGGTCAGGTCAATGGTAAATGCTGTAATTAATAATCCCCATAAACATAAATTTTAATAAATTTTAGAGCGATTGAAAGGAAAGAATCAGGTAGCGCAACAATCCTAAATTACTCACCAATTCAACATCAGCCGTGGATTTTCTGTCAATTTCGCCGCCCATTTCCTCAAATATCCGTTTAACAATGGGATAGGTTGGCAATGTTTTTACTGTAATATCTTCTTCCTCAAGTATACTAAATCCGGTTTCTTGGGCGAGTTTTCGGTAATCATTCAGAGTAAAACGACTGTCCATTCTACCATAGGTTTGTCCCACGGGTGACTTAATTACTTGTCCTACCAAGTTCATCAAGTGATAAGCTAGGGGAATGGGGACAAAATCAGATAATGCTAGTCTACCACCCGGTTTTAAAACTCGCTTTGCTTCTTGGAAAAAACGCTCCCGGCTGGGAAAATGAAAAATACACTCCACTGCCAGTACCACATCAAAGGAAGCATCTTCAAAAGGAAGTTGACAGGCATCACCTTGTATAAATTCGATTTGATTGTAATTGGATGCTTTTAATTCCGATTTAGCACGTATTAATTGGCGTTCATCAATATTTAAACCCACTAGTACGCTATTAGCAATACGTTCATTGAGACTGGCAATAGTTCCACCAAAACCGCACCCGACATCTAACAATTTATCGCCATTTTTGATATTTGCTGCATCGCATACTCGCTGACACAGATTTTCGGCTGCTGCAACAAAATCTGATACTGAACCATCCGCTTTTTTCGGGTTTTCCCAGTAACCCCAATGGACGTGCCTACCAAAGGCTTGCATTGTCTCGGTATCACCCTGGCGGAACTTTTCCAGAAGTTTGTCAAAATAGGGAAGATATATATTACTATTGGACATGACTATATATGACTCGCTTAATAAAAGGGGAGAAAATTTTGTAACCGATTGTAATATATGTGGGAATATCTAACTGCATTTAATCACGCCAATACTAATCCAATATTAATTCTTGTTTTCTGAGGTTGACGTTCAAAAGAGTAGCTGCTGCCCCATCACAGATCCTAAATAGGTTCTATATTAGATTTAACATATTTTTTATAATTAAGATGATAGTCTTTTTATATATCAAGGAAAACAAAAGTTTACGGTTTGCTTGATGATCTCAAAAGTCCCTCAACTTTCTACCAGAATTAGCACAGCGAACTTTTAGTAGTGAGGGGAACGTCAATTATCCTTAAATAAAGTAGTTATAATTTTTCAGAATGCCGAGGATTCTTGTCATAGATGATGACCTAGCGATTTCAGAACTTGTTGCCGTCAACTTGGAAATGGCGGGCTACGATGTTAGTCAAGCCGAAGATGGTATCAAAGGTCAAGCGCTGGCTCTCCAGCTACAACCAGACTTAATTATGCTTGATCTGATGTTACCCAAAGTAGATGGGTTTACAGTTTGTCAACGCTTACGTCGGGATGAGCGCACTGCTGAGATTCCTGTATTGATGTTGACTGCTTTAAGCCAAACTCAGAATAAGGTAGAAGGGTTTAATGCTGGTGCGGATGACTACCTTACCAAACCGTTTGAGGTAGAGGAATTATTAGCACGGATACGGGCTTTATTGCGACGCACTGACAGAATTCCCCAAGCAGCAAAACATAGTGAAATTCTCAACTATGGATCTCTTACCCTTGTTCCTGAAAGATTTGAGGCTATCTGGTTCAAAACAACAGTGAAATTGACTCATTTAGAATTTGAGTTACTCCACTGCTTGCTACAACGTCACGGACAAACCGTTTCCCCCAGTGAAATCCTCAGAGAAGTTTGGGGTTATGATCCTGATGATGACATTGAGACTATTCGCGTACATATTCGTCATTTGAGAACCAAACTTGAACCCGATCCTCGTCATCCACGCTACATTAAAACCGTCTATGGGGCTGGATATTGTCTAGAATTACCTAGTGTGTCTTCTGAAATTGAAGATCCGGTTGCTACAATTTCTGAATGAAATCTAGTTAAATATCTTGATACTCAGATCCCTGATTTCTTTAAAAATTCAGGGATCTATAATATCTGATTTCACAAACAAATTTAATTATCTTTAATTATCAAAAACCATGGTACAATAAGTAGTTCTCTAAAACAGTGCTGGGTGAAGAACGTAGAGACAAAACTCAGCACACCTACACACTCAGCACTAAAGAACTCTAGTTTATGCCATTGCCAATTGTTGCAATTATCGGCCGCCCGAATGTGGGCAAATCTACCTTTGTAAATCGTCTTGCTGGAGATCAAACAGCAATAGTTCACGATGAACCAGGTGTAACACGCGATCGCACGTATCGTCCAGCATTTTGGAATGATCGGGAATTTGTCGTAGTGGACACAGGCGGCTTAGTTTTTAACGATGACACCGAATTTTTACCTTTAATTCGCCAACAGGCTTTAACGGCTCTTGCAGAAGCCTCTGCCGCGATTTTCGTAGTTGATGGGCAAGCAGGTCTAATGCCCGCAGATGAAGAAATTTCCGAATGGTTACGTCAGCAACCAGTACCCGTATTATTGGCTGTGAATAAATGCGAATCCCCAGATCAAGGAGTGATTCAAGCCGCTGAATTTTGGGAATTAGGACTAGGTGAACCTTTCCCCATTTCCGCTATTCATGGTAGTGGTACGGGGGAAATTCTCGATGAGTTAATGAATCACATTCCTTATGCAACAGAAGTAGAGGAAAATCCAGAAATTAAAGTCGCTATTATCGGCCGTCCAAATGTGGGTAAATCCAGTTTACTTAATGCCTTTGTCGGTGAAAATAGAGCTATTGTCAGTCCTATTTCTGGAACAACTAGAGATACTATTGATACAATAGTTGAACGAGGTGGACAAACCTACAGGTTAATTGATACCGCTGGTATTCGCAAAAAGAAACATATAGAATACGGGACGGAATTTTTCAGTATTAACCGCGCTTTTAAAGCTATTCGTCGGGCTGATGTGGTTTTATTAGTGATTGATGCCATAGACGGTGTAACCGAACAAGATCAAAAATTAGCTGGGCGCGTTTTAGAAGAAGGTCGCGCTTGTGTTATTGTTATTAACAAGTGGGATGCTGTCGAAAAAGACTCTTACACCATTTATGATTATGAAAAAGATTTAGAATCACGCTTACATTTTACTGAATGGGCAGATACTATTTTTGTGAGTGCAGTTACGGGATTAAGAGTAGAAAAGATTTTAGAATTGGTCAATGAAGCCGCTGAATCACATAAACGCCGCGTAAGTACATCGGTAATTAATGAAGTGCTAGAAGATGCTATCAGTTGGCATTCACCACCGACTTCCCGGGGCGGTCGTCAGGGTAAAATATATTATGGGACTCAGGTGAGTAGTCAACCTCCTTCTATTGCTTTGTTTGTGAATGATGCTACACGATTTAATGAGAATTATCGCCGTTATATCGAACGACAATTCCGTAAACAGTTGGGCTTTCAAGGGACACCCATTCGTCTATTTTGGCGCAGTAAGAAAGTTCGAGACATGGAAATTGGTGGTCCGAATCGAGCTACTCGTGTAAAATAAAAAACTATTGTCAGTTAGTCATCTTCCCGGACTTGATACCGTTGACAACTGACAAATGACAACTGACCAATGACAAAAATATGGATTTACTGCGATCGCTACCCATCGGACTTTACTTAGAAAAACCGCAAACTTGGTTACATAAACTCGACCCGCGAGTTAAGTTAATTTGGTTATTGAGCTTTCTAAGTAGCTATGTTTTCGCTAATAATTATTGGCGGTTATTACTGGTATTACTACTAATTCTTTTGACGGTGTTTGCTAAAATTCCGCTTAGGGTATGGCGACAACAAATGGGCTGGCTGTTGGTATTATCATTTATGGTATTAGCTATTGGCGCAATTAGTCCCGATGGATTAGGCATAAATTATCAGTCGCGTTTACCTGGAAATGAGCAAATTCTCACCCAACCCAGCACTGATAAAAAAAACCAAATTACCCCGACTATAGCAGATAATAATAAACAATATAGCTATGTGTTATTTCATCAGGGATTTGTGAAAGTCAGTCGCCGTTCTTGGGATTTAGCAACTAGTTTGAGTACAATAGTTTTTACATTAATCTACAGCACTAATTTATATTTGCTCACAACCTCACCAGAAGAAATCACTTCGGGAATGGAAAGTTTAATGCAGCCTTTAAGAAAATTGAATATTCCAGTTACAGAAATCACCCTAACTTTAACCTTATCTTTGCGGTTTATTCCCCTGGTTTTAGAAGAAATCCAAAACTTGGTTCGTTCCGTTATGACTAGGGCAATTAATTGGAAAAAGTTAGGATTAAAAGCAGGAGCAAAAGTTTGGTTAATTGTTACCGAAAGACTATTAAAAAATCTGCTTTTGCGGGCTGAACAAATGGCCAATGCGATGATGGTTAGGGGTTTTACTAGTCCTAATGAACATCAGGTTAAATGGCAAGAATTAAAGTTAAAAATAGCCGATTGGTTAGCGATCGCCTCTTTAATGATATTTTGGGTAATTAGGATAGCCTTGGGTGCGGATGTTTCTTAACTGACAGTATTCCTATTTCTTACCCAAAATCATGATCAAAAAATCATGTCCAACTAGATAAACGGGGAACTTGCATCAATTTTTGACTGAGACTATCATGAAGATGACCATTAGTAGCTAAAATTCTCCCCGATTCAATTTTTATCGGAGTCCCATCATAAGCAGTGACCTTTCCTCCCGCTTCCTGAACCAATATTATCCCAGCCACAACGTCCCAAGGAGCTATTCCTCTCTCCCAATAACCATCAAGTCGTCCACAGGCTACATAGGCTAAATCTAAGGCGGCTGCACCACCACGACGCACACCCTGGGTAAGATGGGTCAGATGACAAAATTCAGGATAATTATTATCAGCGGTTTCTCGACGATCATAAGCAAATCCACTAGACAACAGACTTTTATTTAATTCCGCTGTTTTTGAAACATGAATAGGACGACGGTTACGGGTTGCACCTAAACCCGCCCCAGCCCGAAATAATTCATCACGAAAAGGGTCATAAATTACTCCTACCTTGGGTACACCCTGAATCAATAAACCAATGGAAACAGCAAAACAAGGATATTGATGGGCGTAATTAGTTGTACCATCGAGAGGGTCAATAGCCCAGAGAAAATCATGGTCTTGATTTCCCAGTTTTCCCGACTCTTCTGCTAAAATTGAGTGTTGGGGAAAATGACGACGCAAGACTTCTAAAATTACCTGTTCAGAAGCTTTATCAGCAGCAGTAACTAAGTCACCCGGACGGCCTTTTTCGGTGATTGTGTTTTCTAATTTACCTAAATAGTCTTGTAAAACTACACCTGCGGACAGGGCTGCTTCCGTAGCCATATCTAGAAAAATTTGCATATTTGTTAGTTGTTAGTTATCAGTGGATTTAACGATAAAGACGACGATACTCTCCAGGAGTTATTCGCATAGGTTGATCAGGGTTCCAGATACCTTTCCCCATGATTCTGGCCCATTGTTGGGCGTGTTGTAAACGTTGATTATATTTAATATTAGGCGATCGCGCTACAAATAAAGCATATCCTTGTTTAATGATTTCTTCGTTTAACAATAGTTGATCTTTCCATACATAAGCTAAGGTACGGTTAAATTTATCCTTGTTTTCTAGGTCAAATTCCAGTTTTATAGATTGATTTACACCACCAATCAAAGTTTCTAGTGTTTTTTTTGCATCCTCTCCCCAAGGAGTTTGACCCAAATCTGGAGCATCCAAACCAATTAATCGAATTTGGGAGGTTAAATTGGGTTGTGTTTCCATTCCCAACACTTCCAAACTTTGTCCACTCATAACCCGCGCTAATTTCACATCAGAGGGAATTGTTGCGGATTTATTTTGGCTTTGACAACTTACCAAAAATAACAAACTCAACAATATAATTATTTTTATTTTTGTCACAAGAATGCGAAGACGGAATAGGATAGAGATCGTCCTCGCCATGAAATTTGTGAACTTGAACACAGAAAAAGTATTAGTCCTCATCTAAGGGTAAACCCGCTTTAACTCTACCTTTACCAAAAAAGCGCCCAAATTGAAGTTCATAAACTTCATCTTCGTCTTGTGTTTCTACTTCTAAATCAGAACGAGCGTAACTTACACATAATAAGGCGTACCCTTGACGGCGTAAAGCAGGGGAAAGGCCAATGGCTTCTGGTTGATAAATTTCTCCTGATACAACTCTTACCGCACAAGTTGTACAAGCCCCATTACGACAAGAAAAGGGGAGTTCAGCCCCGTTATGTTCAGCAGTGTGCAAAATATAACGGTCTTCGGGAACTTGCAGGGTATGGGATATACCAGTTTGGCGATTATAAACTTTAATGGTGTGGGTTTGAACCATTTTGATTTTTAGCTTTTCCGATTTGGGGGTGTCAAAGTCTATTATAAGAAAATAGGTGGAAAACCCCGCATTTTCAGGTCAGGGAGTCATGAAAAAAAATATTTTTTGAAAATGCTTGCTTTTTTGAAAATTCTGTTGTAGGATTGTAAAGCGAGACACCTGGAGAGGTGGCCGAGTGGTTGAAGGCGCAGACCTGGAAAGTCTGTTATGCAGTAATGTATACGAGGGTTCGAATCCCTCCCTCTCCGTTCCTAAGTGATAAAAAAGTTAGATTTGATGATGATTAGCGCAACTAAAAATTACTTATTTATACCTACAAAAATATGAATAAGTGGCTACCGTTAAATCTGAAATTACAAAAGCTCCGGGTTAAATTACTCAATGACCCCTATTATCGTTTACAATCCGGTGAAGAAGTGCAAATAGCGGCTGAATTAGGCTTGGGAATTGATGCTAATCAAGCGACTGTAGATGATTGGTTGCGTTTACCTGGGTTATCAATTCACCAATGCCGATCTCTAGTGGAACTTTCCCGCGCTGGTGTAGTATTCTATTGTCTTGAAGATGTGGCTGCGGCTTTGGGTGTACCAGTGCAGCGATTAGAACCACTAAAACCGATGTTAAAATTTAACTATTATGACAATAATTCTTTAGATAAACCCCAACTAATTAATCCCAATACAGCAACAGTTGAGAGTTTGCGTAAAATTCCTTTTATTGATTTATCCCTAGCACAGACAGTTATAGAAAACCGACTGGCAGCAGGTCCTTACCTAAGTTTACTTGATTTTCAAAAACGGTTAGAATTATCAGGGGAAGCGATCGCTCAGTTAATGTATTATTTGCGATTTTAGTTAGTTGCCAATAAATAAACACAAATTCGTACAATTCTGTTTTAGAACATCCTCAACAGATTTTACACAATTTAGCAGATACCCCCATTGCTCAAAAATTCTTGAATAGAAGCAGTAAGGTAGTAAGCCTCCTAAATGCAGAATTTGTGTACAGGAAGAGAGTGAGTATCCTGTGATTTGTCTAGGATAGAAGAAATTGGTATTTACGCATTCATTCTTCCGTAATTTATAGGTAAGTCCTGTTATTTTATAACATTCATAAATGTTATCAGCAAACCTATTGATCATCTCAGATATATGATAACTTTAACTTATATAAAATCTATAATACTTTTAATATTCATAACTTAGCAAAATTCGACTTTAG
>NZ_KE384641.1:4216-4460 GCF_000426905.1 Dolichospermum circinale AWQC131C | reverse complement strand
ATTTTCTTAACAATTAATTGAGAATTATTTTTATTTAGCAACGAGCTTGCAATACTTTCCGCGATTTGCTAGAATTATTGAGAATTTCATAATTGGGTTACTATTGTCAATTTTGTACCCTGCTGAAAAGATGATCTGTAAAAGTCTTTATTTACAGTCGTTTCAGAGATCGATTTTGAAAAGAAATACAAAACTTTACAAATTAGCAGTAGTTTTAAAGAGTCAAGTGGGGAAAAATTATTCA
>NZ_KE384641.1:3788-3991 GCF_000426905.1 Dolichospermum circinale AWQC131C | reverse complement strand
CCTCATAACACTGGGAAGTGCTGTAATAATTGAATGGTGATCATATCACATCAATCATAAGGATGATGTAGAGACGTTTCATGAAACGTCTCTACAATGTGGTTTCCCTAAAGGAAACCAGAAACTACACTAAGGCAGTAGTAAAGTTACTGATTCCTAAAGTACCAGTTAAACCTGTCACCTCAATGATGGTATCCGTGGTT
>NZ_KE384641.1:1930-3758 GCF_000426905.1 Dolichospermum circinale AWQC131C | reverse complement strand
AGGTAAATTGAGCCGCAGAATTAGCTGTAAAAGCAGCAGTAGTTAACTTAGCTGAAATCCCGGCTGTATCAAGTGTTGCCACAGATCCGACATTAGAAAATCCGCTGCGAGCAGTGGTAACAACGAACAAATCATTCAAGAGATTAGCATTGAACCCGTTAATAACATCAAAGCCACTCAAAAGTGAATCAGTTAAAACGCGGTAATCAAAACGGTCTATTCCTAAATTTCCAGTTAGGGTATCTTTTCCCACTCCTCCAGTCAGGAGATCATTACCAGCGCCACCATTGAGAATATCATCACCAGTGCCACCATTCAGATTGTCATTACCAGCGCCACCATTGAGAGTATCATTACCGCCACTACCTGCGAGGGTGTTATTAGCACTGTTGCCAATGATAACGTTATTACCATTATTACCAGTACCGTTAATTGCTGCCGCTCCCGTCAGGGTGAGGTTTTCTACATTTGCTGCTAGGGTGGTAGTAGCCGCAGTTACGAGAGTATCGCTAATGGTTGTAGTTACAGTTGCTGTACCCAATTGGGCATTGGTAGGAGAAGACAGGGTAAGATTAAAGGTTTCCTGTGGCTCGTTAAGGGAGTCATTGAGAATAGGAATAATGATGTCTTGACTGGTAACACCAGGAGCAAAGGTTAGAGTCCCGTTAGTGGCAGTATAGTCCGACCCTGCTGTAGCGGTATTGTTAACAGTGGCATATTGAACAGTAATTGTTTCAGTGCTGTCACCAGACAAAGTAACAGTATAAGTGACATTTTGGGGATTGGTGATGCCTTCGACTACCGTTTGGTTAGCGCTCAGGTCAATAATAACGGGAATAGTGGGAGCAGTATCCAGAATTAACTGCACATCAGCCGGAACAACAGAATTTGAGAAGCCAAAGACATATTCCTCATTGCTTAGTGTATCCAGAGTTGTCAACAACCCACCAAAAGCAAAGGCTTGACCGCTTTTGGCTGTCAAGGCACTGATGGCGGCGGCGTTGAGGTCAATGGTACGAGTCGAGTTATCGTCTCCATTGGTGTAATCCTGGCTGCCATAAATAGCACCATCTCCTAAGTCAGCATAAATCGCCGTTTTACCGCTTCCCCCCGCTGTTAGGGTTGCTACAGGAGTAGTAACCTCTTGTAACTGATAGGTTTCAGTTTTATCTTGACTGGTGTACTCCCAAGTCTTCACCTTCAGTTTAGCGCTGATAATCGGGGCGGTCAACGTCGGCAGATTGAAGGTAAACCAGTTGCGGTAGAGGCCAAAGGCATCTCCCACAATGTAATTGGTATTAGTAGGCGCGTGGTATCCCGTGTTATCGTACCATCCCGTATCTGCCGCATTTAGGGTAATTGTGTTCAGAGGCGGCTCATTGTCGGCAATGCTTACGGTTGCACTAGAAGATGGTGTGACATTGCCTTGGCTTGCCGGAGAGCCAGAATTAGTTCCTAAACTGCCTGGGGTATAGCCCGTTCCCGCTAAGACGGTGAGGGTGGCGGTTTCCGTGCCTTCTGGGAGGTTGTCATCAATGACACTCAGGTTGACTACTGCTGTGCTAGAACCTGCGGCAAAGGTGACAGTATTAGGAATGGTTGTGTAATCTGTGCCATTGGTGGCTGTTCCACTCATGGCGATGTTAACTGTTAAGCTACTGGTGGTAGCACCTGTGCGGGTTAAGGTGTATTGTCCTGGGTTGGCAGGTTCGCCAGCATCGGCATCGGTGGCTGCTACTGTGATTACAGGTAAGGTACTCCCATCACCATAGATTTTGACATCATCAAGGTTCCACGAACTTACTGTATATACACCACCGCTAGTAAT
>NZ_KE384641.1:250-1714 GCF_000426905.1 Dolichospermum circinale AWQC131C | reverse complement strand
AATTCAAAGAACAACTTATTAGCGGTGCTGGTGTTGATAACCGGACTGGTTAAATAATAGAAGTCGTGCAAGGCTGCTGTAGAGGCATTTCCACCAATAACAACCCCAGCTACACCATTATCGGCTGTGGGAGTATTGTCCGTTCCGGGATCAGGGTTCCCATATACGTGACCCGTAGAAGCTGTGGCAGCACCGATTTGCCATTCTGTACCCAGAGTCCAACCCTTGCTGTTATTGGCAAAATCATCCGAGAAGTAGGTGGTAAATCCTTCCTCAGAAATAATAGTTCCCGTTGCTGTATTAGGAGAACCACCAATGTAGCCGGTCCCAGAATTGACGGTTAAAATAACTGATTCGCTGTTTTCCTGTACGGTATCAGCAATCGGATCAACCACGACCGTTGCCGTTGTGGCATTAGCAGCAAAGGTGACAGTTCCCAGTTTCGTCGTCGGGTTGAAGGTGACACTGGCATTGGTTAATACCGTGTAATCGGCTGGGTCACTTCCCACTGGAGCGGCGTTGGCTATGCCACCCGCCCCGAAGTTAACGGTCAGGGGAGAACTTAGGTTTAAGTTGGTGCGAGTAAAGGTATAAACTAAGTTAGTCGTACCGTCTTCTTGAACACTGGCCGGGCTGACACTGACAGTTACAGAAGGTAAGTTAGCCGCCGCCAAAGCGTTAAAAACATTGAGCCGCTTACCAGAAACCGTTTTCCCTGCTAGAGCCGCAATAGAATCCCCCGTGTTCATCAAGGTATTTTTAACCTGCTGTGCGGTCCAAGTCGGATTTTGAGACCAGACTAAAGCCGCAGCCCCGGCAACGTGGGGAGTCGCCATTGAGGTCCCAGAAAGAGTTCCATAACTGTTGTTAGGCAGGGTGCTGTAAATCGCTGAACCAGGTGCGCCTAAATCTACGCTGGTTAAGCCATAGTTGGAAAACGAAGAGAGAGCATCGGTGTGGGTGGTGGAAGCAACAGAGATAATATTAGCTAGGTTGTAGGCCGCAGGATACATGGGATTAATATCTGCGTTTTGTCCACTATTACCGGCCGCCGCAATAAATAAAGCACCCGACTGACCCGCCGCATTAATAGCATCATACAAGGCTTGGCTATAGCCTCCGCCACCCCAGGAGTTGTTGGTTATTTTCACGCCCTTGGCTGTAGCATAGTTAATTGCTAAAATGGCAGCAGAGAGAGTGCCTGACCCCGTATCATCTAAAAACTTCAGGGGCATGATTTTGGCATTCCAAGCCACCCCTGTCACGCCGACCCCATTATTTCCTTTACCAGCAATAGTTCCCGAAACATGGGTGCCGTGACCATCAACATCACTGGGATTGTTATCGTTATAGGCAAAGTCCCAACCGCGAATGTCGTCTATATATCCGTTATTATCGTTATCAATGCCATCATTGGCAATTTCCCCTGGGTTTGTCCAGATATTACCGACCAAATCGGGATGG
>NZ_KE384641.1:0-240 GCF_000426905.1 Dolichospermum circinale AWQC131C | reverse complement strand
AACCCCAATCACTAAATTAGGATTGCCGGTCTGAATATCCCAAGCTTCAGGAGCGTCAATATCCGCATCGGGAGTACCGCCAGTTTGTCCGGTGTTATGTAGTCCCCATAGTTGACCAAAGCCTGGGTCATTGGGGGTGACCGCTTTGGTGACAATATAATCTGGCTCGATGTACTTGAATGTGGGACTATTTCTATATGTAGCTAGGGCAGTTTCTACAGAAGTTTTTCCAGATAATGT
>NZ_KE384640.1:4701-17163 GCF_000426905.1 Dolichospermum circinale AWQC131C | reverse complement strand
AGATTCGTTAATTTTTGCAATTAGGTTTTTTAAATGTTTTTTGAAAGTTTCAATATCATTTCTAAAAGGATTGATTTTCAGAAATGCTTTATTTAATGATTCCCTGGGTTGTGTTTTATTTCCTATCATTAGTTTTAACTTTGATTATTATTGGGATTATTATTGGTAACAAGTATTGTAACTCATGATTTGCAACTATAATTACTTATAAAGCGGGCAAAAAAATTAACCACTTGATCATGATTGAAACCCTATTCAAAGCTTATACTCCCCTATTTACTTGGATAGGGTTAGGTCTAATATTATCTCGATTTAGCTCCGATAAATTGGCTAAGTGGCTAGGACAGTCACTATACTGGGTAGGAGTGCCACTACAATTATTAATATTAGCTCGTCATACTAATACGACAAATGGCGGATTAATACCATTTATAGGATTAGCAGTGTTACTACTAAGTCTAGTTTTAGCGCTATTGACTTGGTGGTTTTGGCAATGGTTTAATAAAATCCAGGCAGAGCAAAAAAGCGTAGAAGTACCCGAATCTTTAAGAAAAGCCAGTTTAGGTAGTTTTATTTTGGCAACAATTTTAGGAAACACTGGTTTTGTTGGACTAACACTAACACAAGTGCTAACAGGACCAGAAAATAACGATTCAGCAGTATTATTTAGCGTCACAAATAATGTTGTTGGTACTTATGGAATTGCTGTCTTAATTGCTAGTTATTTTGGACAGAGAGCCACGGAAAATCATTGGTGGATACAATTGCGAGATATAGCTACCGTTCCCAGTCTGTGGACGTTTTTCATTGGCTTAAATACCCAATTTGTGCAATTACCCGCAGTCATTGAATCAGGTTTAAATCAGGCTGTTTGGGTGGTAATTGCCCTCGCTTTGTTGCTGGTTGGTTTGCGACTAGGAACAATAAAAGAATATCAAAATCTGGATATTGCTATAATAGCCAGCATTCTTAAAGTTTTGATTATCCCCTTATTAGTGGGATTAGGTGCGACTTATGCAGGTATGATTGACGAACAGCGTTTAGTCTTGGTACTTATGTCAGGGACACCCACAGGACTTTCCGTACTGATTTTAGCGGAAGTTTACGACTTAGATCGGAATTTATTAGTCAGCAGCATTGCTTTAACCTTTATTGGGTTATTTTTAGTTCTACCTCTGTGGTTAATTTGGTTTGGCTAAATTTATGATTTAATATTTGACTGGGAAAAAATTCCAGTCACATTGTGGAGTTACAAACATGACAAAACCCCTCCGATAAACCTCTCCCCGTTCAGGAAAAGCCTTAAATCCTGTTTTTACCCTGTTAATCCTTTAATTTTAATTCTGACAATGAGCAACCGTATTAAGATCCTCTTGGGCATAATTACTGCCATTCCCATGGCTTTAGGCTTACCAGCCAAGGCTTTAGAAGTAGAGATCATGCCTAAAAATCCCCAATTGGGAGATACAGTTTCAGTATTAATTGAGGCAGATGCCCAAAAAAGTCTTAGTAATCCTACAGTGATAATTGGCGAAAAAACCTATCCAACTTTTGAAATTGCACCTCGTCAATACCGTTCCTTTATTCCCACAACTCCCTTAGAAAAAGCTGGAGTGAGAACAATTAGAGTGTCCCAGGAGGGACAGGAACAAAAACTATCCATACAAGTGCGCGATCGCAAATTCCCAGTTCAACGCATCACCTTACCACCAGGTAAAGCAGGAGTAAAAGCCACCCAGGAGGAACTAAAGCGAGTAGCAGAATTTAAAGCTCTCCAGACACCGGAAAAATACTGGAACGGTGTTTTTCTCACCCCCAACGCCGGGAGAACATCTACTAGATATGGTGTCCGTCGCTACTACAATGGCGTATTTGCCAATGATTACTACCATCGTGGACTGGATTACGCAGGAGCAGCAGGATCATCTGTAACAGCCCCCGCAGCGGGAAGAGTTGCCCTAGTGGGGACAGTATCCCAAGGCTTCCGAGTTCATGGTAATGTTATCGGCATTGATCACGGTCAAGGAGTAGTCAGTATTTTCATGCACCTGAGTAGTATAAATGTTCAAGAAGGTGATTTTGTCAAAGCTGGTCAAAAAATTGGTACAGTAGGTTCAACCGGTGCATCTACCGGACCCCACTTGCACTGGGGCTTGTATGTAAACGGACAATCAGTTGACCCATTACCGTGGAAATCCCAGGAAATTAAATGAACCTAATTCAATCACGGACTAATACAGGTGTATTTAAAGAAACTTGGCTATACAACATCCGTACATCAGGATTACGCATTCTCAGACAACCATGAGAAACAGCCGCTCCCACTAAATCAACATCTGGTGTACCATGAAAGCCAATTTCATTGCGACCATCTGACCAAAAACCAATCCATCTATCCCCCAAAGGACTATTAGTACCACCGTCAAAGATAGCACCTGTAATGGGATGTCGCCAAATGGGATGATGTTCTTTGTGCATAACTTTAAAATTGCCGGTGGGTGTTTCCCAACCCTTTTTACCAATAGCGATAGGGTAACTAGCTATTACCTGATCATATCGAGAAACATAAACACGGCGATCGCTTAAATCTACTAGAACTTGGGTCGTGTCCGATGCTGCTACGGCTGGGCTGGTATTGTTAATTTTACTGACAATACCAGCTAAACTTGACTGAGGTTTTTTCTGATCAGAATTTAACTTAATTGTCCCAGATTTTTGGGGAGAGGTAGGTACAGAAGCCGCAATTGCACTCTCCCCAGTCATCAGTGAATCCTGCGGATAGACCCCTGTAGACCCGGAATAATTTAACTCCCCTGTTCCTGTTTTTCTCATGGTTTGCAAGTGGACAGCTAGAGATAAAATTGCTGCACCGAAACAGAGAAACATAATCATACTCGCTACAGATTCATTTCTTGCCATTGCTATCGCCTATTATTTATCGTCCGTCACCCTTGGGGAACTTTTAATTAATTATCCAGTCTTCTCGGGAAGAGTGATTTGATTTAAAGCCAATCCGACCCATGAGTCAATCCATTAGTGTATCCTGGTCAACAGTTGGTGCCACCTACCCAGCAGCATCGGTGCAAGTTGACAAACTCTCAAACCACGATCTTATTCTACGCTGTCAAGTCGGATTGCGTCCAGACCGTGCCGCCTTTGCAGAACTACTACGTCGTCATCAAACCCAAGTTGATCGAGTTTTATATCATTTAGCCCCTGATTGGTCTGACAGAGCCGATTTAGCCCAGGAAGTTTGGATTCGTGTATATAGAAATATTAGCCGATTACAAGAACCTACCAAGTTCCGGGGTTGGTTAAGTCGTATTGCCACTAATTTGTTTTATGATGAATTACGTAAGCGTAAACGGGTAGCCAGTCCTCTTTCACTAGATGCCCCCCGCAGTCTAGAAGATGGTGAAATGGATTGGGAAATTGCTGGTGATACCCCAAGTCCAGATGAGCAAATGACTACAAGAGAATTTTATGAGCAGTTGCGAGAAGCGATCGCGGATTTACCGGAAGCTTTTCGGACTACTATTATCCTTAGAGAAATAGAAGGCCTCTCTTATGAAGAAATTGCGGAACTTACCGGAGTTTCTTTAGGAACTGTGAAATCTAGAATAGCCAGAGCCAGATCTAGATTACAAACTCAGTTACAAAGCTATCTAGATATATAATCTACATCATGTTTCCTCAATTCTCTGGCAGAATTTAAGAAGTATTAACGACTGTCAGCGAAAATATATATTTTCTGCTATTGAGCAGCAAAAACGAATCAATGAGTAATATGGATATCCAAAAACGCGATTGTTTCGAGTTATTAAGTGCTTATCTGGATGGTGAAGTAACCGCTAGTGAACGTAAGCAGGTAGAGGAATGGTTATCAACGGATGATTCCTTTAAATGCTTATATAAAAGACTATTAAATCTTAGAAAAGGGTTGCAAAACATACCCGTTCCCCCAACTAATCAGTCATCAGAAACCACAATTGAGCAAGTATTGAAGCGTGTTAAGCGACCCTACGACCTAGCCTGGATCTTTGGTGGGGCAGCCTTAGCAGCTTGTATTCTGGGTACAGTTTCCACTTTATTCCCCGGTAACTCATCCAGAATACTACAAATGGCAGAAACGACAGAATTAACACCAGCAGTGACACAGCCAGCCATCTCTGATTCTTCTTTAATGGTAGCTTTAAACAAACCAGTCATGGAAATTCCGAAAACAGCAATAGCTCCCAAATAAAAGCCAGTTAATAACCTCAATTAAATAATTAAATTATATAAATATTTAGGAAATAAATGTCTAATTTTGGACTTTTTCCTATTTTTACTCATTCATAGTCTATTTTACGGCCGATTCCATAAAGTTGGCAATATTGCCATAAGTTTACCCTAGAGTATGCTAAAACAGCGATCACTACTAAAATAGCCATCAAGACGACGCAAACAGGACATAATGGCACTGTGGAGGTAAATATGACCAATGATCGCACAATTCAGGTTACTTTTGCTGTTGATTACCCAGAATTAGATGATGACAGACGACAAAAAATAGCCGGTAATCTACTGCGGGAATTGCGAGATTTAGATGAAGTGGACAAAGCATATTTTAGCGAAGATATGCACCCAGAACCAGGCAGTAAACCAGGATTTGCTACTTTAATCGGATTTATTACCGCTAAAGTAAGTATACAAAATATTAAAGGTTTTTTAAGCTTTTTGAGCGATCGCTTGGGAGATAAACCCATAAAAGTTAGTGTCAAGGTCGGTGATAAAGAAGTCATTATCGAGGCCAAAAGCCCCCAAGAACTGCTAGAAACTGAAAAAATAGCAAAAAACTTATTAGCTGCAATCAGTGGTGACAATGGTTAAAAAAACCGCTTTATTGATTGGAGTTAGCGAGTATGGTGAAAGTATCCCACCTCTATCATCTCCCCTTCATGACGTAGAGGCTATGGAACGAGTTTTAAAAAATCCGAACTTAGGAAACTTTACACAGGTAGAAAAACTACTCAACCCTAATTCAGAAGTTATGAGAATAGCAATTCTCAATCTGTTTAAAAATGCAGAAAAAGAGGACTTATTATTATTCTTTTTTTCTGGACATGGGATGATTAATGACGATAATCATCTCTATTTAGCAACTTGCAATACGGCTAAAGATAATTTTGAAGCTACCGCTGTAGATGGAAATTTTATTCAAGCGCAGTCGAGAAATTGTTATTCTAAACGACAAGTTTTAATTTTAGATGCTTGTTACAGTGGTGCTTTTGCTAATGGTTGGCACACAAAAAGTATTGGTGTAGATATCAAAAAACAATTAGGTGCAGAAGGACGAGTTGTGATGACATCTTCTGGTGCAACTCAAACTTCTTTTACACAAGAAGGTGCAACACTTTCACTCTATACTCAATATTTAGTTGAGGGAATTGAGACAGGTGCAGCAGATAATGATAGTGATGGTAAAATTCATATTCAAGAACTACACGCTTACGCTAAAGCAAAAGTCCAAGCTGTAAAACCTAATATGAAACCAGATATTATTCTGGATAAGGAAGGATATGATATTTTATTGGCTTATACTCCTAAAAATCCAGAAGTAGAGTATCGTAAATTAGTTGAAAAATATACTCAAAATGGTGAACTAAAAAAAGTTGCTATTTTAGTTCTAACAGAAAAACGGAAAACTTTGGGAATTACAGATGCAGTAGCCAAGGAAATAGAAAGAGAAGTTTTAGAACCTTTTCGGAGACGGTTAGTAAATTTAAAAAGTTACCAACAATATTTTGCAGAAGAAGTCGAGCAGAAATATCCTTTAAATGAACAAACTTTGAAGATATTAAAAGATTATCGCCAAGATGTTTTAGGTTTGAGAGATGAAGATGTAGCATCTATTGAGTTAGAAATTACATCTGGTAAAGAAGCAGAATATCAAAAACAGCGAGAAGCAGAAGCAGAAAAAAACAAATTTGGTTATCAGTTAAAAACTTTTGAGTTTGAAACCGCTGAGATAAGTTTAAAAAGTCAATTACTGGGTCTTGTAAGAAAACCGGAAATTAAATATATTCCTAAAAGTGGGAAGTATTTTACGGAAGACATAGGAAATGGTGTATTTCTAGAAATGGTAAATATTCCCGGAGGAACTTTCATAATGGGTTCTCCAGAAAATGAGGAAGGTTACGACAAATCTCAAAGTCCACAACATCAAGTTACAGTTTATGGGTTTTTCATGGGTAAATATCCAATCACACAAAAACAATGGCGAATTGTAGCGGCTTTACCCAAAGTAAACATTAATTTAGAACCTGAACCATCACAGTTTCAAGGTGAGAATTTACCTGTTGAGGGTCTATCATGGTATGAAGCCCAAGAATTTTGTGCCAGACTCTCGCAAAAAACAAATAAAGCCTATCGCTTACCTAGTGAAGCAGAATGGGAATATGCCTGTCGTGGAGGAACAACCACAGCATTCTATTTTGGGAAAACAATTTCCCCAGAATTAGCCAATTATGATAGTAAATATCAGGGAAAAACCACAGAAGTTGGAAAATTTCCCGCCAACCCTTTCGGTTTATATGATATGTGTGGCAATGTATGGGAATGGTGCGAAGACGGGTGGCATGAAGATTATATAAACGCCCCTGATGATGGTAGTGTGTGGCTAAATAATAGCAATAATAGACGAGTGCTGCGCGGAGGATCTTGGTTCATTCCTTCTGAAAATTGCCATTCCTCTTTTCGTTTTTATGCAGATGCCGGTTTTTGCGGTTGTAACCTGTTTGGTTTTCGTGTTGTATGGGGTGAATAATGAAAATATTGGCACTAATACCCAAAAATTTTAACCTCAGCAAGAAACTAACTACCCTCATGCTTGCAATTTTTCTGAGTGGGATTATTGTTAGCGGTGTGGTTTATTATAATATTCTGCTGGGAAATGCTGAAAATGAAGTAAATACACAAGCTAATTTACTGATTTCAACTGTGGACGCTATTCGGAAATATAACGCGGAGAGAGTGACTCCCTTATTAGAAAAGCAATCAGAAGAGAAAATGTTAATAGAAGCGATTCCTTCTGTTGCTATGGTCAAGGTATTTGATATTTTTACCAATGCTATTCAAGATAAGTATGGTGAATATCGTTATAGAAATGCGATGATTAACCCGACAAATATCAAGGATAAAGCTGACGAAAATGAGATCAAGATTATCGAGAAATTAAGCCAACAATATAAACCAGGGGGAAAAAATATAGCTGAAGGTTATCGCACCATGAATGGGGAAAATAATCGTTATTTTTATACAGCCCGTCCTATCATAATTCAACAGAAACAAACTAGTTGCTTGAGTTGTCATACCAGTTTGGAAAAATCTCCCAAATCATTACAGGCTTTATATAAACAAGGTGTATATACTGGCAATAACGGATTTGGCTGGGAATTGGATAAAGTTATCGGCACTAAAATTATTTACGTCCCTGCTGATAAAGTTGATAAAATTGCCAAGCAAAATTTTCTGATCATTCTAGGAACTTTTATGGCGATTTTTGCTATATCCATATCGTTAGTCAACCTCTGGCTGAAACAACATATTGTTAGACCTCTTAATCAAATCACTCAAGTTGCAGAGGCCGTGAGTTTAGGCGACATGGATGCTAATTTTGAGAATGAATACAAGGATGAAATAGGTCGTTTAGCGGACGCATTCAGGCGTGTAAAAACGACCTTAGAAATTTCCATAAAAAGGCCGCGTTCCTGAATAGTCGCGGATCTGGTAGCATCTAAGATATCTCTAAAACAAGCCATTGATGAATTAGCTGCGTTACCATTAAATCAACCTTACGTTAAAATCACCTTAGAACTACTCTACAACCTCCAGAAAAACTTAAAAATTAATCAAAGTTCACAAACAGAAGATCAGGAGTTGATTATGCGATTAGCACCACTTTACCAACAAGACAGAGAACTGGCTAAACAAGAAGGATTAGAAGAAGGACTGCAAAAAGAAAAACGTCTAATTATCCGTCAATTAAATCGTCGCATTGGGGAAATTGACTCATTATTAATCCAAAAAGTTCAAGAGTTAACTGTGGAAAAACTTGAAGAATTAGGAGAAGCTTTGTTAGATTTTACTTCAGTTACAGATTTAGAAACCTGGTTAGAAGATAATTTCATTAATTAGCTGCAACTTACTAATTTTTCTGTACTATTAACAATAGCGGTAACACTACCCATTGTATCTTATTTTCTGGGTGATGCTTAGGTTGCAGGGTGCGATAGCGAAGCGCTGCTGCAAGCAGTTCGCTATATAGCTGATTTAATTATTTAATTTTCACTCTTAATGTCTGATATCTACAATTATGCCACAATAGCGAAACTAGATAAAAGCATTAGGAGTTTTAGCTGTGGAGTCCCCCCAAAAAACATCATACCAACCAGCCGCAATTGAGGAAAAATGGCAAAAAACATGGTTAGAACTTGGCTTAGATAAAACGCCTCAAGATCAAAATAAGCCAAAATTCTACGCGCTTTCCATGTTCCCGTACCCCTCCGGTAGCTTGCACATGGGTCACGTTCGTAACTACACAATTACAGACGTAATTGCTCGCCTCAAACGGATGCAAGGGTATCGAGTATTACATCCTATGGGTTGGGATGCCTTCGGACTACCCGCAGAAAACGCCGCCATTGATAGAGGTGTACCCCCTGCGAAATGGACATATCAAAATATTGCCCAAATGCGGCAACAATTACAACGTCTGGGTTTATCCTTAGATTGGGAATGTGAAGTTGCTACCTGTTCTCCTGATTACTACAAATGGACACAATGGATTTTTCTGCAATTTTTAGAAGCTGGTTTAGCCTACCAAAGAGAAGCAGCAGTTAATTGGGACCCCATTGATCAAACTGTATTAGCAAACGAACAAGTTGATAATGAGGGACGTTCTTGGCGTAGTGGAGCAATAGTAGAACGTAAATTATTGCGTCAATGGTTTTTCAAAATTACCGACTACGCAGAAGAATTATTAAATGATTTAGATAAACTCACAGGTTGGCCAGAACGAGTTAAATTAATGCAAGCCAACTGGATAGGAAAATCCACCGGTGCTTATTTAGAATTTCCGATTGTCGGCTTAGATGAAAAAATCGCCGTTTATACCACCCGTCCCGACACCGTTTATGGCGTGAGTTACGTCGTATTAGCCCCAGAACACCCCTTAACTCAAGTGGTGACAACTTCAGACCAAAAAGCAGCGGTAGCAGCCTTTATTAAGGAAGTCAGCAACCAAAGCGAGTTAGAACGGACTGCGGAAGACAAACCTAAACGGGGTATTCCTACGGGGGGTCAAGTTATTAACCCCTTTACTGGGGAAGAAGTACCGATTTGGATTGCAGATTATGTACTTTATGAATATGGTACAGGTGCGGTAATGGGTGTACCAGCCCATGATGTGCGAGATTTCAAATTTGCAAAAGAACAGAATTTAGCAATTAAAGTGGTGATTGTTCCCGAAATTGGTGCAGAAGAAACTTTAAAATCAGCATACACAGAAGCGGGAATTTTAGTTAATTCTGGTGACTTTAATGGGATAAATTCTATAGATGCAAAAAAAGCCATTATTGAATTTGCCCAACAACAAAACTTTGGTAAATTAAGAGTACAATATCGCCTCAGAGATTGGTTGATTTCTCGACAACGTTATTGGGGCGCACCTATCCCTGTGATTCATTGTCCTGAATGTGGAATTGTCCCCGTACCAGAAAAAGATTTACCTGTACAATTACCAGAAGATATTGAATTAAGTGGCCGTGGTGGTTCACCTTTAGCACAATTAGAAAGTTGGGTAAATGTCCCCTGTCCAAGTTGCGGTACTGTTGCGAAACGGGAAACCGATACAATGGATACTTTTATTGATTCTTCTTGGTATTTTTTACGTTATTCTGATGCCAAAAATGAAGAAAAGATTTTTGATTCTGGTAAAGTAAATGATTGGATGCCTGTAGATCAATATGTAGGAGGAATTGAACACGCAATTTTACATTTATTGTATTCGCGTTTCTTCACTAAAGTATTGAGAGATAGAGGTTTATTTAACTTTGATGAACCATTTCAAAAGTTATTAACTCAGGGCATGGTACAGGGCTTAACTTACATGAACCCGAAAAAAGGTGGTAAAGATAAATGGATTCCTTCTCATTTAGTTGATGCTAATAATCCTGTAGATCCACAAACTGGCGAACCTTTACAACGTCTCTATGCTACCATGTCCAAATCAAAAGGAAATGGTGTTGCACCGGAAGATGTGATTAATAAATATGGCATTGATACGGCGAGAATGTTCATTTTATTTAAAGCACCTCCTGAAAAAGATTTAGAATGGGATGAGGCAGATGTTGAGGGACAATTTAGATTTTTAAATCGCGTTTGGCGGTTGGTTACAGATTACGCTACAAGTAAAAAACAACTGACAACTGACAACGGACAACTGACAAAATCCGAAAAAGATTTACGTCGCTTCATTCATATTGCAATTCAAGCAATTACGGAAGATGTGCAGGATGAATATCAATTCAATACTGCAATTTCGGAATTGATGAAGTTAAGTAATGCGTTGACTGATGCTGATTGCAATAATTCGCCAATTTATGCGGAAGGTATTCAAACTTTGGTGATTATGTTAGCACCTTTTGCCCCCCATATTGGTGATGAATTATGGCAATTATTGGGGAATAAAAATTCTGTCCATACCCAACCTTGGCCAAGTTTTGATCCTGGGGCTTTGATAGTTGATGAAATTACTTTGGTAATTCAAATTATGGGTAAAACTCGCGGTTCTATTCCAGTTCCTGCAAAAGCTGATAAAGCGGAGTTGGAGAAGTATGCGCGGGAGTCGGAGGTGGCACAGCGTTATCTGGAAGGGAAGGAAATCAAGAAGGTGATTGTTGTTCCTGGTAAGTTGGTGAATTTCGTTTTGGGTTAGTTTTTGTTTCTCGCAGAGACGCAGAGGCGCAGAGAGTTTGTAGGCTAGGTTAGCGACTGTGTAACTTAACCTACAAACAATAGCAATCCCCTTTTACGTATTATTACAATTTTTTATCTTAGGCTAAGTTTCATATTTAAATATGAAAACGAAAATTCTCAGTCATGCTAGAATTTAATAATCAGGGTTATAAAAATATCTTTCTATGATTGGTACTATCCTCCGTCAACGTTACAGGATTATTAAACAACTAGGTAAAGGTGGGTTTGGTGAAACTTACCTTGCAGAAGATTTAGATATTCCCGTGACTCCTAAACCGGTTTGTGTGGTGAAAAAGTTACACCCAGAAGAAATTGATCAATATACAATTCGTTTATTTGAACAGGAAGCAAAAACATTATATCAATTAGGACAAAATCACGATCAAATTCCTAAATTGTCCAGCTATTTTCAGCAAGATCAAGATTTTTATTTGATTCAAGAATTTATTGATGGATATGATTTAACTCAAGAAATCAGTCTCGGTAAAAAGTTGAGTGAAGGTGATGTAATTCAACTTTTACGAGATGTTTTAGAAATATTGGTTTATATCCATGAAAATAAGGTGATTCACCGAGATATTAAACCTGCAAATATCATGCGACGCAAAGATGGGAAATTAGTATTGATTGATTTTGGAGTAGTCAAACAAATTAATACTACTATTGCGATGAAATCAGGCTTAACAAGTAAAACGGTAGGTGTCGGTACTCATGGATATATGCCACCAGAACAGGGTTTTGGCAAGCCGAAATTGAGTAGTGATATTTATGCTTTAGGAATGACAGCAATTGAAGGATTAACTGGAATTTCTCTGAATACATTATCAGAAGATGAGGAAGGAGAAATCATTTGGAGTAATTTAGTTGTAGTTAGTAATAAATTAGAGAATTTTATTACTAAAATGGTGCGTTATGATTGGCGACAACGTTATAAAAACGCAAAGGAAGCATTAGAAGAATTAAATCAACTTTTTGGATTTGTTAAATTACAAAATAAATCAAGTGAAGATTGGTTTACAGAAGGGAATCAATTATTTGATTTACAAAAGTATGAAGAAGCGATCGCATCCTTTGATAAGGCAATTGCTATTCAACCTAATAATCCTAACTTTTGGAATGATAGAGGTAATGCACTAGGTAGATTAGAAAAGTATAAAGAAGCGATCACATCTTACGATAAAGCTATTGCCATTCAACCCAATTACTATGAATCTTGGTCTAAGCGAGGTCTTGCCCTATGCTATTTGCAGAGAGAAGAAGAAGCGATTTCATCTTTTGATAAAGCAATTGCCATTCAACCTGACTATACTCATGCTTGGTTTAATAGGGGTAATTCCCTACATGAATTAGAAAAATACGAAGAAGCGATCGCATCTTACGATAAAGCTATTGCTATTGAACCTGATGATAATGAAGTTTGGAATAACCGGGGTAATTCCCTAT
>NZ_KE384640.1:3160-4566 GCF_000426905.1 Dolichospermum circinale AWQC131C | reverse complement strand
TGAACCTGATGATAATGAAGTTTGGAATAACCGGGGTAATTCCCTACATGAATTAGAAAAATATGAAGAAGCGATCGCATCTTACGATAAAGCTATTACTATTGAACCCGACTATCATCTAGCTTGGAATAACCGGGGTAATTCCCTATATGAATTAGAAAAATACGAAGAAGCGATCGCATCTTTTGATACAGCTATTGCTATTAAACCTGACGATCATGAAGTTTGGTATAACAGAGGTCTTCTCCTATATAAGTTCCAAATTGACAGAGAAGCGATCGCATCTTTTGATAAAGCAATTGCCATCAACCCTGACTGCTATGAAGCTTGGTGTTACAGAGGTCTTCTCCTATGTAAGTTACAAATTTATGGAGAAGCGATCGCATCTTTTGGTAAAGCAATTGCCATCAATCCTGACTACTATGAAGCTTGGCATTACATGGGTTCAGCACTACATGAATTAGAAGGGTATGAAAAATCTATTTCATGTTACGATAAAGCTATTGCTATTAAACCTGACTATCATGATGCTTGGTATAGCCGGGGTAACTGCCTAAATGAATTAGAAAAATATGAAGAAGCGATCGCATCTTACGATAAAGCCATTGCTATTAAATCTGACTATGATTATGCTTGGAATAACCGGGGTTTGTGCCTAGAGAATTTACAAAGATATGAAGAAGCACTAAAATGTTATGAAAAGGCAATTAGCATTCAACCAGATGATCAACTTTATATCAATAATCGCAATGATTTATTAAGGCAATTGGGGCGTTTAAATTAGTAAATTATGCTTGTAAAGGATTAGCAAAAATAACAATTAATGGCAAATAACACTTAATAGATAACATAGTTTATTAAAATCAAAACACAAAGATGCAAAAATAATGATGGAATTTGAATTTGATGCAAACAAAAGTGCAACAAATAAAACTAAACATAACATTGATTTTATTGAAGCACAAAAACTTTGGAGAGATACGCATCTAGTAGAAGTAACCGCAAACACAACCGATGAACCCAGATTTTTAGTTATTGGCAAGATAGCTGATAAACATTGGTCAGCAGTTATTACCTATCGTAGTGATAAAATAAGAATTATTTCTGTTCGTCGTTCTCGTACTGAAGAGGTAAATATTTATGAAAGCTGAAGAATTTGATACTAAATTTGACAATGGTGAAGATATTACTGAGTTTTTAGACTTATCTCAAGTCCATCATCCAAGGTATACACAAAAAAGAGTTAATATTGATTTTCCTGTTTGGATGATAGAAGCTTTAGAACAGGAAGCAAAACGTTTAGGCGTGACTTCTGATTCTATTATTAAATTGTGGCTTGCTGAACGTCTGGATAAAAAAGTGATTACCAATTAGTTATTCCCTGCCAATCAAGCTGATATTTAATT
>NZ_KE384640.1:529-3150 GCF_000426905.1 Dolichospermum circinale AWQC131C | reverse complement strand
AATCTGATATAATTAGATCAAGCCTTTACTTATAGGTTGAGATGATCATGGAAACAATCACTAAAAAAAATATATTTATTCGCAAGACAAGGATATGTTTATCGCTTACTTAGAAGAATATCCTGATTATTGGACTCAAGGAAATTGCTTAGAAGAACTCCAAGAGAATTTATTGGACTTATATCACGAATTTGACCATAATAATATTCCAATAATATTCCTGCTATTAGAAAAGTTGCTGAGTTTGTAGGTTAAATGAAATGCAACCCAACTTATGTATTATTATTGATTAATGTTGGGTAACATACGTCAACCCAATCTTGATCTTAGAAGTATGTGAGAAGATGTTATGTGTAAAGGTGTGATTACACAATGGAAAGATAACAGGGGTTTTGGATTTATACAACCTAGTGATGGAGGTAAAGAAATTTTCCTTCATATCAGTGAAATAAAGGGGGCAAGTCGTCGTCCAAAAGTAGGTGATACAATCCTGTACGAATTAACAACAGCCTCAGATGGAAAACTTCGCGCCACTAAAGCATCAATTGATGGAGTTCCATCTCTACCTGTGAGAAAATACCAAAAGGTAAAAAAAGGTAGTCTTATGAAAAAACTGATCGGGATTACTGTTGCTGTTGGTTGTGTTATTTTGGCAACGGAATTTAGAGGTAGCCGTTCTCCAACTCCAATCACATCGTTTACTAAACCAGGATGTAAAATCAAAGGTAATATTTCTATAAACACTGGTCGTAAGTTTTATCACATTCCTGGCTCTGAAGATTATGAATCAACAGTAATTGATCCAAGCAAGGGAGAGAAATGGTTTTGTCAAGAGTCAGAAGCCTTGGCTAATGGTTGGCGTAAAGCACCAAAATAAAATTTTTCGTAACCCAACACATTTATTATTCGTTAATGTTGGGTTTCGTTCCTCAACCCAACCTACAAAATATGTGTTTTTAGGAAAAAAGAAGATTATAAAAAGAAAGATTTTGAAGCAGGATTTTTAAAATAATTGATTGAGAATAAGAGACATAAAATGGAGAATATAAGATTTACTTTTATTGACCTGTTTGCGGGAATTGGTGGATTTAAAATGGCATTAAGTAACAATGGTGGTCATTGTTTAGGATTTAGCGAAATAAACCAAGATGCTATAAATACATATTGTGATAACTTTGAAATTGAACCTAGTTATAACTTAGGAGATATTACCAAAATTAAAGAATTACCACCCCATGATTTATTAACTGCTGGAGTTCCTTGTCAAAGTTGGTCAATTGCAGGTAAAAATCTAGGTTTTGATGATGATAGAGGACAATTATGGAACGATACAATTTATTTACTACAACAATCACAACCAAAAGCATTTATCTTTGAAAATGTCAAAGGATTAGTTGATCCTCGGAATAAAAAATCTTTAGCATACATCCTAGAAAGAATAGCAAAAGCAGGATATTATGCTAAATATTTTATTATTAACTCTTTTGATTATGGTATACCACAAAATAGGATTCGTGTATATATAATTGGATTTCAGGAACAAGAGTATTTACAAAAATTCAATTTACCAAAACCAATAGATATAAAACGAAAACTTGGCGATATATTAGGTATTATATCAGAGCAAAAAATAGATAACCAGGTTATTGAGAGGGACATATTTGGTAATATTATTTCTTCTAAAAGTATGAGTCTTTCACATACCAATGGATTTAATGATTATTTTTATTTAATGACCTAAGAAATGGTCATACCACAATACACTCATGGGATATTATTGAAACTACTCCAAGACAGAAAAATATTTGTTTATTACTACTTAAAAACAGACGTAAAAGCAATTACGGACAATTAGACGGAAACCCATTATCATTACAACATTTTCAATGTCTAGATTCATCAATTACACAAGCAGAAATTGATGAACTTGTAGCATTAGAAATTTTTAAATCAGAAGAATATCGTTTTATGATCATACAGTCTAATATTTAAAATGATATTAAGAGTTTGACCAAAGATGAAGAAATACTACTTTCATTTACTAATAATGGAGAAATAATAATTGATAATTTAAAAATCCAAAAAGTGTTTAAATTAGAAAAAATATCAATCCAAAAAACAATTGATTCTCTCAAACAAAAGCATATTATTGAGTGTGTGGAAATTCGCTATGATTTTAAAAACAAATTCATCAAAGAAGTTTATGAACCAAGAGAATTTAGAAAAATTACTAAAAGCGAAGCCTGTTTAATACAGGGATTTCCCCATGATTTTAAATTACCAGAGTCTAGAGCAAGATGGATGAAACTAATTGGAAATAGTGTTTCAGTCCCGGTCATTGATAAATTGTGCAAAGCTATTATTGATACTGGTATCTTTGAAAATTAATATTAGTTTGTAGGTTAGGTTAAATGAAATGCAACCTAACATATTTACAGCAAATTTCATTCAAATGAGGTACAATCTGGAATAATCAAACTCTTGTGGTGCGAGCAAAATGTGTACCTCATACCTTCCCAAACTGCTGTATTATTGGTTGATGTTGGGTTTCCTGTCGTCAACCCAACCTACGGGGTGATTTAACCACGAAGAGACGAAGTAAAAAAAAGAAGATAGTATAA
>NZ_KE384640.1:0-519 GCF_000426905.1 Dolichospermum circinale AWQC131C | reverse complement strand
AATCTGATATAATTAGATCAAGCCTTTACTTATAGGTTGAGATGATCATGGAAACAATCACTAGAAAAAATATATTTATTGGCAAGACGAGGATATGTTTATCGCTTACTTAGAAGAATATCCTGATTATTGGACTCAAGGAAATTCCTTAGAAGAACTCCAAGAGAATTTATTGGACTTATATCACGAATTTGACCATAATAATATTTGAAAATGTTGCAAAACTCTTAATTTTTCTTTATTGAGATTAGTAAATTTCCAAGTTGAGGTAAATCAAATATGACTCAGGAATTAATAGACCTCAGAAATAGTATTGTAGAACAACGTTACAGCGATGCTTTGGCTATTGTTGATGAATTAGAGGGGATGAGTAAACAAGCTATTTTACGGAATATTCAAGCATTTTTGAGAATTTTGTTAATTCATTTGATTAAAAACCAAATAGAAGACCGATTAACTAATTCTTGGGTTGCTTCTATTCGCAATTCATTGATAGAAATTAAAAAAATAAATCTCAAA
>NZ_APIY01000369.1:0-17491 GCF_000426905.1 Dolichospermum circinale AWQC131C | reverse complement strand
ACCTTCTCTCTTCAATCTTATACTCTTTTTGTCTCATTCTTAAGTTAAACTACTATAATTAAGGAAAACCAGCTAATAATATATCATGGTCAGGAATATCATGTTCATCAACTTTTGTAATATCTCCCGTAGGTATTTCCCCAAACTTTTCTAAATAGATTTTTTGAGTATCTAAATCAATATCACTACCAGAAACACATTCCCAGGGAAGATTATAATTAGGACAAATCCTGTCAATTGCTAATCTAAACGCACCCGTACCACTAAATAAAAGTATAAATTTTATCATGATCTAGCGTGTAAATACCTCTCTCCACCTCCGCGTCCTCTGTGTTCTCTGTGGTTCGTTCATAAAAATCCGTTTCCAACCCACTAAAGATTAGTATATTTATAAAATAAACTCAAATAAACAAGACTTACCCGATTAAAATAATATTCAGCGATTGTAGTCAGGACTTTAGTCCTATGTAGTCAGGACTTTAGTCCTCTATTGTCAACGCTACAGAAGATTTAGGTTGAAGCTTTGGGTACTTGATTAAACGGTGCGTTACGCTATCGTTAACGCACCCTACAAAATAGAAAACAAATACTATCTCATAGTGACAAATTCCTCTGCTGCGGAGGGGTGAATACCCACAGTAGCATCAAAATCAGCCTTAGTTGCACCCATTTTAACAGCTATAGCTACACCTTGAATAATCTCTGCTGCATTGTCTCCCACCATGTGAGCGCCTAAAATCTTATCAGTTTGATTATCTACAATCAATTTCATCATGGTTTTTTCTTGCTTACCCGCTAAAGTGTAATACATTGGGCGGAAACTGGTACGATAGATTTTAATATCATCACCATACTTTTCCCTAGCTTGAGACTCTGTTAAACCCACAGTAGCGGCTTCTGGAGTGGTAAATACCGCTGTGGCCACGGTTTCATGACTAAATTTTCGACGGTTATCACCAAATTCACTATCAGCAAAAGCGCGTCCTTCACCAATAGCAACCGGAGTTAAATTTAGTCTGTCCGTAACATCACCAACAGCAAAGATATGAGGTTGACAAGTTTGACTATACTCATTTACGGCTATAGCATTGGAAATACTGTATCCAGGTTCTGCTTCTGAACTGGGAACACAGTCAAGTTGAGCATTTTCTAAACCTAGTCCTTCAATATTGGGACTACGACCAGTTGCTACTAAAAATACATCAGCAATAATTGGTTCTTGATTTTCTCCAGATAAGGTTAATTTTAACCCCTCTGTCACTTTTTCTATGGCTGTAACTTCGGTATTTTGAATAATGCGAATACCATGATTTGTCATTCCTTCTTGAATACTAGTGCGGATATCTTGATCAAAACCATTTAAAATTTGTTCTTTACGGATAATTTGTGTAACTTCTGAACCTAAACCGCGCATAATACAAGCAAATTCACTACCAATGTAACCAGCGCCAATAATAGCGATATGTTTCGGTTGAGTTTTCAAGTGAAAAATCTCATTAGAGGTAATAGCGTGTTCTATACCTGGTATTTCTGGTTTTATAGGACGACCACCGACAGCAATTAAAATTTTATCTGCTGTATATTTGTTACCATTAACTTCAACTGTATGCGGATCTATAAAGGTAGCACGACCAGAAATTAATTTTACACCAGCTTTTTCTAAAAAACTGATGTGTAGTTTTGAAAGTCTGTTAACTTCATTATCTATAGATGTAATAAAATGTTCCCAATCAAATTTTACATCTCCTACTGTCCAACCATAACCTGCTGCTTCTTGAAATTGAGCAGGAAAATGAGAACCATACACCATAAGTTTTTTAGGTACACAACCGCGAATTACACAAGTACCACCAACTAGATCATATTCAGCAATTGCTACTTTTGCACCATAACTAGCTGCGCGTTTAGAAGCAGCTAAACCACCTGAACCAGCACCAATGACAAACAGATCATAATTAAAGCTCATAATTCTCTACCTCTTTTAGCCAAACAATTAACAATGTATCGTAAATTATTAATAATGTATCATATCTTATTGACAATGTATTGTTAGCAATTGACATTGTATTGCAAACAGTTGACAATTGAATACTATTAATAATTACTGATTAATGATCATGAACTACTGACTATTGACTAATAACTAATCCAATCACTCCAACTACCAGCGTACAGTTTAGCGGTAGAAATTCCAGCTATTGCTAAAGAAAGTAGATTTACACAAGCTGTAATACCAGAACCACAATAAACTAAAATTTCTTTAGTTCTATCTATATTTTCCCAACGTTGAGATTGTTGTAATTGAGAAAGTATTTTACCAGAAGAATCAGTTACTTCTTGCCAAGGATAATTAATAGCGCCAGGAATATGTCCAGCGATTTTATCAATTGGTTCTTTTTCTCCAAGATAACGTTCTTTTTCTCTAGAATCTATTAAAATTACATCTGGATTATTTTGACAATTTTTTACATAAGCAAAATCTACGACTTGATCTTTTTGTACTTTGGGAATAAATATTCCTTTTTTAGAAATAGGAATGACATTTGTAACTTCATAACCTGCATTTTTCCAACCTGAAAAACCACTATCTAAAACAGCTACTTGTTCATGTCCTAAATACTTTAATAACCACCATAAACGAGAAGCAAAAGCTAAACGAGAATCATCATAAGCTATTACTAAAGTTTTTTGAGAATTTATACCAATTGCTGCTAGTTTTTCGGCTAATTCTGTAATATTAGGTAAAGGATGTCTTCCTCCATGTTCCTTTACAGGACTAGATAAATCTTGATTTAAATCTAAATAGTGAGCATTGGGAATATGATCAGTATGATACTGCTGTTTTCCTAATTGTGAATCATTTAAAGAAAACCGACAATCAATAATTACAACATCAGAATTGTCAAGATGATCAAATAGCCATTGTGAAGAAACAGTAAATTGATTTATCATGATCATAGATAATGGTTAATAAGTAATTGACAACTGACTTTTTTCTTGATAAAATGTCAAATTTAGAAGATTTTACACCACAACAAACACAAGATGGTTCTTTTACTTTCTTTTCTAAAGAATTTAACGAAGCCTTTCACAGTCACTATGGAGCAAAACAGGAGAGTTTGCTCAAGTTTGTGATTCCCACTCAATTACCAATATTAGCAAAGACGGGATTTGTGCGATTGTTAGATATTTGTTATGGTTTAGGATATAACACAGCAGCGGCTTTACAGACAATTTGGGAAATAAATCCTCATTGTCATGTAGAAGTGATAGGCTTAGAAATAAATCCCGCAGTCCCCATAGCAGCAATTACCAATCAGTTATTTGATGGTTGGGACGAAAAATATATAAAACATATAAAAATTTTAACTCAAATGGCTTTTGAGCATGAAGTCAAAATAGATCATCTTCAAGCTACTTTACTCATTGGTGATGCTAGAAGCTTGATTTCACAAGTATATGAATCCGGTTTTCAAGCGGACGCAATTTTTCTTGACCCTTTTTCACCCCCCCAATGTCCGCAATTATGGACTGTGGAATTTATCAAAAAAGTATCAGAGTGTTTAGATAAAAATGGATTAATTGCTACTTATTCCTGTGCGGGGGCTGTACGGACTGCGCTGTTAACCGCTGGGTTGGTTGTAGGTTCGACTTCACCAGTAGGAAGACGCACCCCAGGGACGATGGCAGGATATCATGAACATGAGGAAAAATCAAGTAAATCATCTTTTTTGGCTCTTTCCCCAGCAGAAAAAGAATATTTACTAACTCGTGCTGCTATTCCTTACCGAGATCCTACTTTAAGGGATTCTGCGGAGGATATACTAAAAAGACGACAACAAGAAGTACAAGCTTCTTCTCTAGAATCAGCTTCACAATGGCGCAAAAGATGGTTTAAATCGGGAAATCATAAATAATGATGATAGAAAATATTAGTATAAAAAATAGTTGCAGTCATGTGATTATAGTATTAGTAGAACCAGCGGGTCCCTTGAATGTAGGTTCAGTGGCCAGAGTGATGAAAAACTTTGGCTTATCTAAATTAATATTAGTCAATCCTCAATGCGATCGCTCATGTTTTGATGCTATAAAAATGGCAGTTCATGGTAAGGATATTTTAGCATCTGCGGTCATAGTAGACACATTACCACAAGCATTGCAGGGCTGTGTTCGTGCCATTGCTACCATTGGTCGGGACTACAGTGGAGAAATACCTTTAGAAAACCCGCGCACGGCTTTACCTTGGTTATTAGAAACACTAGAAAAGCCAGTAGCTTTGATTTTCGGGAGGGAAGACAGGGGGTTAACCAATGAAGAATTAAATTATGCCCATAAATTAGTGTTCATTCCCACTAGTCCAGAATATCCATCTTTGAATTTAGCGGCTGCGGTTGCCATTTGTTGTTACGAATTGTCACAATGTAGTAGTCTATTCATAGATGATAATAAAAGCACTGTAGAAATTGCTCCCTTAGATGCAGTGGAGGCATATTATCAAGAATTGGAATCATTACTGCTGGCCATAGGTTATCTTTATCCCCATACCGCAGCTAGTCGCATGGAAAAATTTCGCCATTTATATAACCGCGCTTACTTACAAACTGCGGAAGTGGGAATGTTGCGGGGGATTTTACGACAGGTAGAATGGGCAATTAATAGGACAAAATAGAGTCATGTTTTAGATAGTGAAAACCTTTATCTGTAACCTGGGTGATTATCATTGCCCAAAAAGATCAATATAGTGTAAAGTAGATACAAAACTAATACTTAGTTTTAGACGGTAAACTAAGTATCATGGTGCATCAATTAACAATCTGGGTCGAAGGTGACAAGGAGTACCTATGTCAGAATCAAGTGACAAACTGATACCTATATCACGGGGACAGCCAGTACAGCGTCGCCGACGTAAACGTGCTGTTCCAAAGACAGGACAAAAAAAAAGCAGTCAGCAGCCAGTTTCTAGCCCAAGAGAAGCGGGAAAAGTAACTAATCATATCAGTCCGGCTCTGATCTCGTCTGGGGGGCGAAAACCAGCATCACAGGTGATGCTGTATCCAGGAGTTAAAACTGTACCTCCGGTCAAGAAAAATACTCAATTTTCCCAAGGGGGAACTGTGAGGTTAAGGACTGTACCCATAGAAAAGTCAAAAATAGAAAGAAAAGGATCACGCAAGACTAGGTTAAAACCCATGGCCAAAGTCATGTTATATGCCTTACGCTTTTTGATCGTTGGGGTAGGCATTGGTGCGATTGTCGGTACTTTGTTGTCAGTTCTAGACCCTGCTAGTCGCATTAATTCAGTAGCGGTATTATCTCAAGCTTCATCACCTCAAAAAGACCCTGATTCTGCTAGAACGGGTTTATATCTATCCCAGGAAATTACATCTTTAAAAGATACGCTGCAAAGCCTCCCTGCTACTAATTCTGACTTAACGCCGGGGGTATTTTTATTAGACTTAGATAATGGTGCTTATGTAGATATTAATGGTAATAGGAGTTTTCCGGCCGCTAGTACAATTAAAATCCCGATTTTGATGGCTTTTTTCCAGGATGTAGATGCGGGTAAAATCCGTTTAGATGAAATATTAACTCTGGAAAAGGAAATGATTGTCGGTGGTTCAGGAAATATACAATATCAAGCTCCAGGCAGCAAGTACACGGCTCTTGATCTGGCGACAAAAATGATTACAATTAGCGATAACACCGCGACAAATATGCTAATTGCTAAATTGGGGGGACAAGAGGCTTTAAATGGGCGTTTTCGCAGTTGGGGACTAACAACAACGATGATTCGTAGTCCTCTCCCAGATTTACAAGGGACTAATACCACCAGTCCGCGAGAATTGGGGAATTTAATCTCTATGGTCAATCAAGGTAATGTGGTGACTATGCGATCGCGTGATTCAATGCTTAATATTATGAACCGTACGGAAAGAGATAATCTTTTACCTGCTGGTTTAGGAAAAGGCGCAAATGCGTATCACAAAACTGGTGATATTGGTACAATGTTAGCAGATGCGGGATTGATTGATGTGCCGACGGGTAAGCGTTATATTGCGGCTATTATGGTACAACGTCCAAATAATGATCCTCGTGCTGCAAAATTAATTAGTTCTATTTCCAGTTCTGCTTATCAATACTTCAGCAAAGCTACAGTACAACCTAGTAATTTTACTAATAATCAGCCTAATCAACCTATTCCTAATTATCAAGTACCGATTCCACCTATTCAACCTATTCAACCTGTTCAACCTGTTCAGCCTTTTATTCAAGCACCGATGATCAATCCAAACGTACCGAATGGAATGGTTAATAATGTGCCTATGGGTACTTATCAAGCCCCGATGATCACCCCCCAATATTATCCACAACAATAAATAATTCAAAATTTAAAGCGGTTGCAAAAAATGTGGCTTTGTTGTTAGAGAACAGCGTTCAGGCTATCAATTCAGATGGAGAATATATCATGAATTTGAGGGGGCGACAAGCAAGGTGAAACCAATATAAGTAAAGGGTTTTAGGTGATAGACCCTCTGAAAAAAGTTGGTACTTATTGAGAATGGGATACAGTTATTAAGCAGGTGTTTATGGGGTTAAAAGAAATACAGAAAATTGAACCTATGGGTCTACAAAAATATCTCGTTCGTGTCAAAGAATATGGACGCATTGAAAGACGGTATAGCAGCTTTTACATTCAGTAGACTGAAAACTTTTGAAAGTTGACGAAAAAATAGGGATTTTAGCCGTCGTTTTGGAGGCTAGCGAACTGCTTGCAGCAGCGCTTCGCTATCGCTTGCCTCCTGCCTTTTTCGATAATTTGAAGTTAAATACCTAAAATTAAGACCTCATTTTCATTTCTAGACGTTCAGCAACGGGCATTAATTGACGTATCAGATCGAAGTTTCCTACGTTCTTTCTCATCCAATCTAATAAGAATTTTTCTCCTTCATTGAGCTTACCGTCATCATCAATAAAAACCATCTGTTCGCACCAATCTACAAATCCGGAATTAGTCATCTCATAGACTAAAATGAGAGGAGGAAAGTGTGCGAATCCCATGGTTTCAATGACTTCCATGCAAATCAGTTTAAATACTTGTTCGTTTGTCAACTCAGTAGACATAATGAGCCTTCTCTTAATCAGTTCTGTCTTTGATCATACCACAGAATAATAACTCTTGGGCTTGAACGTACATTATTCAGTTTCTGTCAATGTGTAGGTCCTAACTTATTACTGGAGAGAGTTGCAGGGGCGTACCTCAGATCAACCTTGGGGGCGATAGAAGAAAGGAAGGATTCAGTGACAGACATTTGACTAATGGTAGTTTCCGCTTCCACTAAAACAGCATCACAAATGTCGAATAGTGATTGAGGATATCTATTCATATTCATGTAGGTCAGAGCAGATTCCATCGGAGACATGGATGAATGATAAGCAGCGTTTTCAGCGTACCGACCTGTAAATATATTCCCATGGGAATCTTTTAACGCTACCCCTGCAAAATTTTTCGTATAGGGAGCATAACTTTGATTGGCGGCTGATAGAGCAGCAAGCACAACATCATCGGTATCATCGGTAGAACAAGTCTCCAGACCATGAAATACTGTTTCCATTAATCCACTCGTAAGTCCAAGATTTGGTGGTCCAAAGGCCTCAGGTAGAAAATATGGGAGTTTATTTGAAGTATAAGTTTGCTCTATTTGTGTCTTGTTGGACTTTAAGAGAATAACAAAATCCTGATTTACAGTTGCCATCTCGTATAAAAACTGTCGGCAATATCCACATGGTGCTTCATTGGTTGCTAAAGCTTGCAAACCCGTCTCTCCGTGCAACCACGCATTGATGGTTGCGGACTGTTCTGCATGAACTGAGAAACTAAGTGCCTGCCCTACAAATTCCATATCGGCACCAAAATAAAGAGTTCCAGAATCCACCTGATTATTGGATTTTGGTTTACCAAGAGCGATCGCCCCTACATAAAACTGCGATATTGGTACCCTAGCATAGGCCGTGGCTACTGGTAGTAACTGAATCATTAACGTACCAATATCAATACCAAGTCGATCAAGCCAAGAGGTGACAACACTTGAGTCAATTACAGCATGTTGGGACAGAATTGTCCTTAACTCTGATTGAATGGAAAGTGGAACCTGAGCAATCGCCTGTTCTAATCTTACATGGGTCATTTGGGTTATTTCTCCTTTTGTAGCAAAACCCAAACGGCTTCGAGAGCTTTAATTGCTTGGTCTATCTCCTCTTCGGTATTGGCAGCTGTAATCGAAAACCTTAAAGCACTTTTATTTAAAGGTACGATCGGGAAAATAGCCGGAGTAATCAAAATACCATATTCCCAAAGAAGTCGACAGACATCAATCATATGTTGAGCATCTCCCACTAACACGCTGACGATGGGAACGTAACCATAATTATCCACTTCAAATCCAATGGCTCTTGCTTGTGTAACCAGTTTGCGAGTCAAGTGATAAATTTGTTTTCTTAACTGCTCCCCTTCCTGACGATTCACCTGTAGTCCAGCTAAGGCACTTGCCAAACTCGCAACAGGAGAAGGTCCAGAAAATATAGCAGTCCAAGCGTTGCGGAAGTTGGTTTTGATCTGGCGATCGCCACAAGTCAAGAATGCTGCATAGGAAGAATAGGCTTTGGACAAACCGGCGACATAGATGATATTATCCTCTGCAAACTGCAGGTCAAAGTAATTCACCATCCCGTTTCCTTTATACCCGTAAGGCATATCGCTGCTGGGATTTTCGCCCAAAATGCCAAAACCATGTGCATCATCCATGTAAATGAAAGCATTGTACTCTTTTGCCAGACGCACGTAAGCTGGCAGATCGGGAAAATCTGCCGACATGGAATACACGCCATCAATGACAATAATCTTTACTTGCTCAAGCGGATATTTTGCTAGCTTTTCGGCTAAATCGTTCAAATCGTTATGTCGATATTGGATGAACTGGGATCCTTTTTGCTGCGCCAGACAGCACGCTTCATAAATACAACGATGTGCAGCTATGTCACCCAAAATGACACCATTACTCCCAGTTAATAGCGGTAACACTCCTATCTGAAGCAGCGTTACAGATGGAAATACTAAAACATCAGGTACGCCTAAAAGTTTGGACAATTCTTCTTCTAACTCTTCATAGATTACCGGGGAAGCAACAAGCCGAGTCCAGCTTGGATGTACGCCCCATTTTTCCAAAGCCGGTGGAATCGCTTCCTTAACTTTTGGATGCAAGTCAAGACCTAAATAGTTGCAAGAAGCAAAGTCTATTACCCAATGTCCGTCAATTAGTACCTTGCGACCTTGTTGTTCTGTGACGACTCTTGTGACTTGAGGAATTTTTTGTTGGTTAACTACGTTTTCTAGAGTGTTGATTTCGTTGGCTAAGTCAACAGGTGAGGCTAGATCAGATTGTTTCTCTTGTACTACTTGGTTTTGGAAATAAGTAATGATGGCAGTTGGAGTGTTATTTTGGAAAAAGAACGTCCCAGAGAGATTCACCCCTAAACGTTTCTCTAGCAGCGTTTGCAGTTCTGATAAATCTAAAGAATCTAATCCCATATCCAGCAGTTTTTGTTCTGGAGCGTAAGCTGCTTCCCGTTGGGAACCCATCACTTTTAAAACGCATTCTTTGACCAGAGCGGCTACAGTTTTGTTTTCCTTAGTTGCAGATGTTGCTGGCAAAGTTGGTACTGATGAACTAACTGCTGAGTTGGTATACAGCGCTTGGCGATCGCCAAGGGGGTGCAAAGCACTATCGCGCAGGTTATATTCAATCAAAATACCCATGCCGAAATTCTCTGCATCTTCTGGACGGTAATTAGCAATAATTCCCCTAATTTCGGCTCCTCCCGACACATGGAACCCCACAATCGGATCTAGAAGCTGCCGTTGCTCGTTGTGTAGCTTCAAATACTCCGTCATCGGCATTTGGGAATAATTGACATAATTGCGACAGCGAGTTACACCCACCACGCTCTCAATGCCGCCTTTCAGGGTACAGTAGTAGAGCATAAAGTCCCGCAATTCATTTCCCAACCCCCGCGCCTGAAACTCAGGCAGAATATTTAGTGCGAGTAGTTGAATAACTGACCCTTGGGGAGTATGTAACGACGGCACTTGCTCATATTTTACATTCTCTAATACCTCAGTGCTGGTGATTGTTTGGGAATAAACCGCACCAATAATTTGATCTTCTGTAATCAGCACTAAATTCCCCTGTGGGTTTAGCTCAAGTCTTCGCCGAATTTCATTAGCAGATGCCTGTAAATGTTCTGACCAACACTGGACCTCCAAGTTAACTAAGGCAGGCAAATCTGACAAATAGGCATTACGAATTTTGTAAGGTCTTTTCTCAAAGTAATTAAGCGTAATGCGAGTTAAAGGAAACGTTTTCGGGTATCTTTTAGAAAGCTCTAATTTTGGAAATAGACCTACTTCTGCAGCAGACCTGAGAAAAACATCGGCTTCGACAAGATACTGCTGAGAAAATCCCTGAAACGCATCGAAATGTAAGTTTTCGCTTTTGTCTAAAAACTGATAGACTACCTTTGGTTCTAAACAATGGACTTCCAAAATCATTAAACCGTGCTTAGTGACCACTCGAGACCATCGTTCTAAGTGTTCTACCAAACTCTGCACCATAACATGAGGAGGAATAAGCTCTCCTTGACCATCGACACAGACTGCTTGGTAAGGTAAGTGAGCACGCTCTTTCACTTCGTTCCTTTTCTGGGGAGGAATAAAGGGACGATCATGGTCGAGGAAGGAACGGATGTGCAGGATATTTTCGGGATCATGAATACCATGAGCCTTTAAAGAAAGCACCATTTGTTCCGGGTTCCCAATATCTCCCTGCAAAACTAAATGGGGAAGGTCACCAAGGGTATATGTGGTAGCTGTTAAAGAAGCTTCGTTATAATCCACACCTATAAGACGCAAGGGATACTCTTTGATCGCTTTTCCCCTAGCAGATTTGAACTGAATGGTTTCCCAGACTCGTTTCAGGAGAGTTCCATCGCCACACCCCATATCAGCAATGTATTTGGGCTGTTCTTCCAATGGTAACTGATTGAATACTGAGAGGATACTTTCTTCTAAATCGGCAAAATATTTCTGGTGTTGAAATCCACTCCCGATCACGTTGAGGGTACGATCAATGTGGCTTTCGTGACCAGAATTATCTGTTTTAAATACTGAAAGACAATCGCCAAACAGTACATCATGAATGCGAGACAACATAGGGGTGTAAGAAGCAACTACGGCGGTATTCAAGGCTCGCCCCCCCATAAATTGACCGAGCTCTGTTAGAGTCAGACGACCTGGTTTAAGGTCAGCCCAACCAAGGCGGAAAAATAAGTTGCCCAATTCTTCTTGCACTGTTCTGCTTAATGAGGAGAACAAGGGTTTCTCTTCCGACTCTGCAAGCAAGTTGTGTTTGTGGAGTGTCAGCAGGAGTGGGATCAGCAGTAGTCCATCTAAAAAATCTGCTATTAAGGGATTATCCAGATTCCACAGTTGGCAAGAACGATCAATCCATCTTCCCAGCAACTTTTCTTGTTTTCCTTGTAAATAAGACTCAATTGGTAGGTGGTACAACTCGAGAACGTCTTCTGGAATTTGGTTGTGAATCGCTGCTTCTGAGGTCAGAGAATATTTAAGTTGCTCATTTCGGGAAAGCCAATGTAAAGATTCGAGCATCCTCAAAGCAACTTGGAAATGTCCGGTATTAGCTCCCAGATGCTTGACCATTTGCTCTAAGGAGAGAGGACTTTCATGGGCTAGTAGCTCGAAAAAACCTTTTTCTCGACAAGCGAGGATCACTGGAATCGCAACAAATCCGTGGGTATAGCGGTTAATCTTTTGTAACATTGTTAGAGGGTCAAAGTTCTAATCTACTATTTTTTGATATTTAGTACACTTACGCACCAGTGTAATAGTTAATATTTCAGACAGGTCTGATGATAATTTTCATTGGCGTACATAATTAATTATTTACGGCTTATGTGAATTAAATGCGGAAACCCTTGTAATACCGTTGATGATTCTGGAATTATCGTTCTAGAGAACTCTGGAAACCCTAATAAAACCACAATATTTTTAACTCACATAAGGCGTTATTTGGTAATAGTTACTTGGCCACCATTGCTGCAAGAAGAGCCAGTATAGTCGTAAATATCTACTAAAAAGCCATTGGATAATGCAGTTAATGCAGCTTTATAACCACGTGTATGAATGTCTCTATTTAGTACTGCTGAAACAGGTAAGATGATCACTCTATCTGCACAAGGACCAACTCCCTCACTGATACTAATAGCATAATTATCGCCGTTAGAAGAAGTATTTTGAACATTGGTAATCTTTCCACCTTGAACTAAATAGTCAGCTTTGGCAATGCCAACTCCGGTAGTTAAGAAAATACCAAATGCGAAGACGAATGCTAGTGATCCCATAAAGAAATGCTTGAAAGCTTTCAACATGATGTAAATATACGTTATGACCGGAATTAAGTAACCGATTAATTGACAGTTATATTTTAATATAATAACAGGAATTATGCAACTGGTACAATTATCTCTTTCGGACACAAGCATTACAATTAATACAGAGTTAGCTCGATCATGATACTGCTCCTGCTAGAACTTTAATACTGAGGCTGTGGTTTGAGTGGTTAATACTGGTGGTGTAGCGATCGCATCCTTCACCCAATCCCGTCTCACCCAAAGCCTTTCTGAGCCGCCTGTGGCTTGGTAATAAATCTGACTTGGATAACCTGAGTTCGATATAAATAATCATCCTGAAAACTAATTATATCTCCTGAAACTCTTTCCAGTCAACACTTGTAAGTTATTCTCTTACATCGAACTCAGGTTGGATCGGTTTCGGGATAGTCTATGCGAATATGTTCGCTGCGTGTTTCTGTGCGATGCAAAGCACTAAAGATGCCCATCGTGCTACAGCTACAAGAGCAGCCGCCCGACGAGAAAATTCCATATCGCGCACAGTATCTTGTTTCGGGTTTCCTTGTACTTGCAGCCACAGCATTTCTAATTTGGCGAGGGCTATCCCTGATATTTTGGTCTAAACTCCAGATGGAACTCATGTCTATTAAACACCCACAATTGTCTTTACCGTTACTGATTTATCATCCAATCTATTTTTATGTTTTTCCAGATCAAAGTTTTCTGGAAATACGTACGTTCCAAATAATCGGTCAGTGAAAGTAAACATACCACTTAAATTTCTTCCTTTTGTATCAATATGATGCAAAGCATGAACACGGGGCGTGACATAAATCCATTCCAATATTCCTAACCAGGAGTGCCATTTCACATTGAGGTGTATCCAATTATTATGAATCACTTGATGCAGTGCCACTACGGACATAATTTCTGAGGGAATGTCCATCAATGGAAACCATAAGGATGTAACAGTGTATAAGAGTCCGCCAGTAAAGCTATCTTTGTTTCCGCTTAGCCACCACGATTGCTTTGTTGAATGATGCCATTTGTGGGTCAACCAAAGAAATTGATTACTATGCATTATCCTGTGTAATGTATAGTCAGTGAAGTCCTGCAATATATATGCTGTGATGATCCTCAGCCAGAGAGGCACATACATTAGTCCTGCAAAAGTTGCTGACTCTCCCATAAATAGAAAAGTCAATAGTTTTATGATTACCACAGAAACGTATGCATAGATAATTCTAAAGACGAGTGATATTCCTGCCCATCCCAATTCCTTAAAGAAATTAGCTTTGTATTTAATCTCATGTAAAGGATAGCGAATTTCCCAAAGCCAGAATATCATACCCGTAATTAAAATTACAGTCCAATCTCTTAATAGGATTAATATTGTATCTATCATTTTGTATCTATCATTGGTAACCTTAGTGTATACTAGTCAAGTATACTCTTATTAACAAATTTCCACAAGACAACTCATGAAAAGGCTCAGTTCGTTAGTTCTAGCAGCACTCTTGTTTGTCAGCACATTCCTATGTATAACCACTGTTGCATTAGCAGATACAACTAACGATTATCTGAAGAATGAAAAGCTTTCTGGGCAATTTAGTGTTTCGGTTAAGTTGGATGCAGGAGTGAGATTTACCAATAGGACTAATCAATCGCTACCTGAGACGTTCACAAATCTTGGGAAATGGGCTGCTAGTAATGACACTGTCAACCTCATTTATAATACTACAGAGACAAACACAATTACTTTTCCTCTGCATAAAAGTTTAACTTTTGTTGCGAATGAAACTATCGGCACAAACAACGACAACTCGGATGGTATTATCGTCAAGTCCTTTGTTCCAGGGTCTTATGCCACTGCTACTAACTTCCCGGTCGGTATTGATGCTGACTTTGTAGCTACTGGGGATTTCAATGGCGACAGTAAGCTCGACCTGGCTGTTACAAATTGGGCCAATAATAACGTCTCGATATTACTGGGAAATGGTAATGGCTCTTTTAGTGCAGCGACTAACTTCCCGGTGGGTACTAATCCCGTCTCTGTAGTGACTGGGGATGTGAATCATGATAGCAAGCTTGATCTGGCTGTTGCAAATTTTACTAGCAATAACGTCTCGATATTACTGGGAAATGGTAATGGCTCTTTTGGTACAGCGACTAACTTTCCAGTTGGTACTAACCCTTACTCTGTAGCGATTGGGGATGTGAATGGCGACAGTGAGCTTGACCTAGCTTTTACAAATTGGGTCAGCAATAAGGTCTCGGTATTACTGGGAAATGGTAATGGCTCCTTTGGTGCAGCAACTAACTTCCCGGTCGGAACTTATTCCATCTCTGTAGCGATTGGGGATGTGAATGGCGACAGTAACCTTGACCTAGCTGTGACAAATTGGGTCAACAATAAGGTCTCAGTATTACTGGGAAATGGTAATGGCTCTTTTGGTGCAGCGACTAACTTCTCCGTCGGTACTAATCCCATCTCTGTAGTAATTGCGGATGTGAATGGCGACAGTAAGCTTGACCTAGCTGTTGCAAATACTAGCAGCCATAACGTCTCAGTCCTACTGGGAAATGGTCATGGCTCCTTTAGTGCGGCAACTAACTTCCCGGTAGGTACTAATCCCTACTCTGTAGCGATTGGGGATCTGAATGGCGACAGTAAGCTTGACCTGACTGTGACAAATTATAGTAGCAATAACGTCTCAGTCTTACTGGGAAATGGTAATGGCTCCTTTGGTGCGGCAACTAACTTCCCAGTAGGTACTAATCCCGAATCAACAGCAATTGGGGATTTCAACGGCGACAGCAAGCTCGACCTGGCTGTGACAAATTCTGGCAACAATAACGTTTCAGTCTTGTTGAATAACTGCTTCAAAAATACTTACCTAAACTTAGCCAGAGCTAAGAATTTTGTATAAATAAGCTCACTCTTAAACTCAGCTATGGTAATCAAGAATTTATGTCCTGACGGATTTACACCAATCTGGAACAAAAGCCAGATGGAATCCGTTCTTGTAGAGGAGTGTCTTCCTGCCTGGGTACGCACTAACTACTCAACATTTGTTGAAACAATCCGCGATCCTGCCTTCCCCTGCTTCTGGGGAACTATCGGGGAACAGAAGGGAATGATTCGATACCTAATTGCCTCATCTTTAACCGAGCCAAGCGTGGTTGAGCATACCCTTGAGGGTGTCTACAACTATATTAATGAAGTTAACGAAAATGAATTGCTTCAGCACGAGAATGCTGATCTTCTGACACTTGTTATCTTTTTCCCACCTGAACCAACGGTTCTCACAGTAGAGGAATATTCACGTCAGGCATTTGCATTTTTAAATGCGTTGCATAGCCTTGATGCGGTATCTTGTCCCTGTCATTGGTCTGCCGATCCGCAGTCTCCTAACTGGTCTTATTCTCTAGGAGGGTGTGCCTTATTTGTTAGTGTTTCCACTCCAGCAAATCAAAAGCGGCGATCGCGCCACCTCGGATCGGGAATGACTTTTGTCATCACACCAGTTGAAGTTCTCTTGAGAAAACACGGTGGCGAGAATTCGAGCATTTTTCGCCGCGTCCGCGAGTACGACGGCATTTCACCTCACCCTAACTTATTAATTATGCCTGGGAGTAGCAAAGTCGGTAACGAACTAACAGTGCAAGTGCTTCCGGATGATAACGATAGCGAGATCTCATTTGACTTTCAGTATAAATTTAAGGATTAGGCAACAATCAATGACCATCCAACTTATACAACGCAATTTAGAGTATAGCTTTGTAACCCCAAACGAAACTTCTGATTTTGTGCAAAAGACAATAAATGTCTTCGAGCAAGCATACCCAAAATTTTTAATACATGATGTTTGGGCAGATCCAGATTCCTTAGCTCTATTTGAAATTTATCCAGAATTCCAGTTTGGCTTAGTAGAAGCTACTACACAGCGTATGATAGCGCAAGGAAACTGTATCCCTTTAGCATGGGAAAGCCGTTTTGATGAGTTGCCGGAGGAAGGTTGTGACTGGGCTTTGGCCAAGTGGCTCGAAGACCGAGAACAGAACCGCCAGCCTAATGCGTTATGTGTAGTATCGATTTCAATCCTACCGGAGTATCAAGGCAAAAACTTAAGCCAGTATCTGATTGGATACATGAAAGAACTTGCCCAATCCCATGGTCTTAGTTCGCTGATCATGGCTGCACGTCCAAGCCTGAAATATCTTTACCCACTTACACCCATAGAGCGTTATATTACATGGCGGGATAAAAATGGTCTTCTATTTGACTCTTGGTTACGAGCTAATGTCAAACAGGGGGCTAAAATTGCAGGCATCTGTTTTAAATCCACGACAATTCGCGATACTATTGCTGGTTGGGAAAATAGAGTCGGAATGCGTTTTCCAGAAACGGGTGACTATATTATTTCAAACGGCTTAGTACCTCTCAAAATTGACTATCCCAACAATATGGGAATATACATCGAGCCTAATGTCTGGTTATACTACGACATACATTTCTCAATAGGCTTCAAACTCTTTTCATAATAGAATTCCAGTTTTTCAAGCCGTAACAAAATAAGACCTCTTGCAAAAGTTTTTTGTGGTATAATAAAGGGTTATTCATACTTTGGTTTTTTGAGAAAGTCTGGGTCTTTCTTTCCTTGTGGTAGGGAATTGGCATGCTGATATAATTTTATATATAAAGGCAAGCTTTTTGTTCCATCATATAAATGACTTGTTACCAGAACTATTCCGTTGTCAGTTTTGCCAAGTTCTCCTATGTACTGTCTCACACACGTGACGTAAAATTCCCACTTTTTCTGTGTCCTTTTTCATCAACAATTAAAGAAAATCCTGTCGATATCGCGAATAAATTTTTCCTTTTTACAAAAATGGGATGCTCCCATTTAATTGCGCTTTTATCCCTCCTCTGAACGGTTACGATCAAACTCGGTGTTCTGACCATTCAAAACTATGACAATGCTGTAAGAGTTTTTCATAGTAG
>NZ_KE384639.1:5779-20283 GCF_000426905.1 Dolichospermum circinale AWQC131C | reverse complement strand
CATTTAAAAAATTGGTTCACTAATTGTTGTTACTGTACCTCATAACACCGGGAAGTGCTGTATGGTTCTCCTTTGAGTAAATTTGCGGTGGTTTGGCCAGCTATCGTTCCTATCAATAAGGATAACTCTGTTTTTTCTAAGGACTTTGAATGGATTAATGTTTATGATCCTACTGATCCTGTGGCAGATAAAACCAAATATTTTGACTTAGAAAACTATCGGGGGAAAAAAACAATCGAAATAGCTTATAAAGCCGAATTAATTCATTTACTAAGTCATATTGAGTATTTAACTTATCATCCCAAGAGAAAGAACCCCTTAGTAAAGCAAGTAGCAACTTGGTTACTTAGAGGCGGTAACTTTGAGCTTGTAAAAGAAAAAAGTTGGGGATGGCCGGACAATGCTTGTATACGAATATATCAATTTATTCGTTATATAATATGGTTCTGGTTGGGTTTACTCGTTGCTTGGATGTTGGATTTATTCGTTTCCAACAACTTGGTGGAATTAATGGAGGATTCTAAATTAATTCAAGGTGACGATAAGATTACCTATCTAGATATTTCTAATCCACTATTATACGTTGTACTAGCAGGCATTATTGTGTTCTTTGTTGGTATTGTTGCTCGATTACAGAAGGACAGGTCTTGAGAGTTTGAAAAATGTCAAGACTAATTGCAACCACTTTTATGGGAACACGCCCACAATTGGTGTTCTTTTATTAGAATAAAATCGGTTAAATCCTGTCAACCCTGATTTAGATATTTTTACGAGCTACAGCAAAGCGCTCAATTCCGGCTAAATCAGCATGAATGGAAATATGGCTATAACTACCATGATTTTCTAACAATTCGACCACGGTTTCTGCCTGTCCCGCCATCATTTCCACCAACCAAACCCCACCAGGACGCAAATAATCGGGGGAAACTGTGATTAAATGACGGATATGGTCTAAACCATCTTTACCACCGTCTAAGGCTAAATGTGGCTCGTGTTTAACTACTTCCGGTTGTAAAGTGAGGACAGTATCACTGGGAATATATGGCGGGTTTGATATCATACCACTAAATTGACCTTTAAGAAATTCCAAGGGTTGCCACCAAGAACCGTGATAAAATTGAATTTTGTCCCTAAAACCCAAATTTTTAGCATTGGTTTGGGCTACTGTTAACGCAGCAGCACTAATATCTACAGCATGAATTGTGGCATTTGTCAATACCTCAGCTATGGAAAAAGCGATCGCTCCGCTACCAGTTCCCAAATCCGCCCAGTGTCCTGCTTTCATGTTATCATCAGCAGCAGCGATCGCTAGATCAATTAACATTTCTGTTTCTGGTCTGGGAATTAAGACTCCTTGGTTAACTGTGAGTTGAAACTTGCGCCAAGATGTCATACCTGCTATATACTGCACTGGTAAACGATCATTTAATCGCTTTTGCCACAATTGCTCTAATTCTGTTAAAGACAATTGTATGGGGATTTGTTCCCAATTCTTGAAAGTTTCTAACCGCAACGCTAATCTGTCTAAACTCGTAATTGTTTGTAATAGCCAATCTACTTCCATTGGAGCTATGTCCGATGCTGTAGCGGACTGAATAGACGCATTGCGCCACTGCCAAAGTTCTAAACCAGAAACTATTTGATTTGGCTCTAACATACTGAATATTACGGGTAAAGATGATTTGGTGTTGCCTTATGGTAGTATGAGTTATGTTTCGCGCCAAGACGCTAAGGAGCAAAGACGCAAAGTTGGAGATTAGAGGTTTTTGGCTATTCAGTTTGAGAAACCATATCTTATGATTTCTATTACACAATAGGGTAAATTAGTCAACCATTAAAAATGTCTGGTTTTTTATACTCCAATTTATCAATACTGCTGATAAGGCTTCGGGGTTGGGGATTATTTTTTCTTTTGTTGGTTTGAAGGTAGAGAACGAAGAAATTCTATTGACTCTCGTGAGGGAAACAACAAAATTTTACTAGTGTTGGGGTCTTTGCTACTATTGAGTGTGTTAATGACTCCATCTAAACCTACCACTTGAATTTCTGTATTCTTTGCTTCCTGTGGTCTGGCTTTTCTGAAGGCTTCTAAATGAGCCACTGCTTGTTCTTTATCGAAATAGAAGGGAATGTAAGGTTCATTACTTTGGGAAATAGAAATTGTCAAATAGTTATTTCCCTGTTTAAATTTCGGTACAAATAAAGGAACACCATTAAATTGCTGAACAGGTTTCCCACTGGAAGTTAAAATACTTTTAGCTGAGTCTACTTGTTGTTTTGTGGGTACTAAGGTAAAAATTACCTCGGAATCTTTTCTATTTTTACCTTCTAACACCAGGTTATAGTAGTAAGCTAAGGAGACGGTTTTTATTTGGATAGTGCTTGCTAACTGAGGATTTTCTTTTTTCAGCTTGCCTTCGAGAAATTTTTGAGCATCTTGCTTACTAATAAAAAAGCCTATTTCGGAAATAGTTTTGGATTGATTTTTTCTGGAAATAATTAAAAATTTTCCTTGAGAATTAACAAAGGTAAATACTGGTACTTCCCGTAATGTTTTTACTACTTGCTCCTGTGGTAAAGCTAATGCTTGGGAGTTATTTATTCCTGATATTCCCGCAAATATCACAGTCCCCGCAATACCTAAAGTTACGCCCCAACGAACTAATGATTTCATGATTACTCCTCACTTTAATAATTTAATTAATGTCAACAAATATACAAATCATTGTTGTATTTATATACATTAATCAGTTTTAGTAATGTTTTATAAAACCCATTACCTATTACCAATTACCCATTACCCATTACCCATGGCCTACCTTTTACACCTGACTGTACAAAAGATAACTATAAGGTTCTTCTAGAGATTGAACGGTACTGGATTTTATGTTATCTAAATAACGTACTAACAACTGGACTTGTTGAGAATTGGGACGATAGGAAAGATTACCTTGTTTTTCAAATAAAGGTGATATACCGGAGGACACAGAAGCTATGGCGTTGTAGTCAGGATTTTGTTGGGAGTTATGAGTCAGCCAAAGGTTGTCTGTAGTAGTGGGAATTAAACCTGGGGGTAGTTCACCTTCCAGGAAGGCTAATAATCGCTGTTGACAGATACGGGTATTAATACCACGACTTTCAAACAACTGCAAGACTTCACCAAAAGATAAAGAACGTTCAGGTAATAGTTTCAGCAATTCAGAAAATAAGAAATAATCTGTGTATTGTTGCTTAGGTATGTCTAGAACTTGGGGATGTAAAGGTAACATTGCTAAACCTAATGCCACCCGACTACAATTGGGAGTACCATTTTCACCAAGATATAAGTCTTGGATAATCTTAGCATTAGGCAGTTTTTGCCGCAACCAACGGTTAATAGTACCCACACCGGCTACACCACCGCTAACAATAACTTGATTAATAGCTCCGGTGGGAATACCACGGGCTACTAATAATTTATTTAGTTCTCGGTTCAGACGACGGACAAAGGGGACAAAAACTTGACTTTCTAAATCTCGGCGTTTTAATATCCAACTCTGGTCAGCAAATTCTAGGGTAAAGGTTTCTTGATGCTGTAAAATCAGCTTTAAGGCCAAAGCAGCATCTAATAATGCTTGTCCCAGAATGGAACTTTCTAAATACTGCTGGAGACGAATCCGCGCTTGTGTATCTGGTTCTCCCACTTTAGGTAATGTCAATGCTTCTAAACTCAAACTAGAAAATTGCATTTCGTCTAAACCAGGAATTGAAGGTTGCCAATGCCAAGGATTAATATTAGCAGATTCATGATCATCTTGTCCAGCTTGGCGAGGTTGACGGGATTTCGGTGGTAGTAGTAACTGACAGATAATATCCTGTTCGATGCCCTTCCCAGCATAGGTGAAACTGTGAAGCATGAAATCTTTGTGTGTTAATTCTCCCAAGTTTGCTGGTATATCTACTAGTGTCATTTCTGTAGATATTGCACCAATGTTGATAGCTAAGGTATTACCAATCACAGGGTAATCAGTAGTTTTTAAAGGTTGTAAACCTTGATTTTCGCTAATTTGGATCAATTGGCCATTGACACTATCTAATTCTGGTAGTACAGTAGCGATCGCTTCTTCGACAAACAAGATTTGTTGAGGATGGGAGACGAGTTGACTGGTAAGAATTGCTTCCCGGATATTAAAGCGATATTGTTCTGTCCAATTAGCAGGACAAGTACAAATTACACCAGCAATATTTTTAATCACTTTAGAGAAAGTTGTTATATTCATACCCACCGCATTAGCGATTAAAGCGGGTGTGGTGCTGGTTTGACTGGATCTTAAAGTTAAGAGTAGTTTTGAGAGGGATCTAATGATCCAAATTAATGGACCTGCGGAAAATTGATTTAATTGTAACATTGGTTCCCATTTTTGGCGTTCTTGCTGGTAGGGAACTGCTATTTGTAAATAAGGTTTTAATTGTGCTGAATAAAGATGATAGGGAACTGATGATTGGGGTAAGGGTGATTCTCCATTTTTCTCCTGAGTATTAGCTGCATTTGTAGGTAAATAAACTTCAGCAGGTAAACGAAATGATTGCTGAAAATCAGTATTGTTATTTGGGTTTTCTGCTGACCAATAAATTGGATAAACTACTAATTTGGAGTGATTTAATAAAGCCGCAGAAATTCCGGTTGTTCCTACATCAATTCCTAAATACCAAATAGAATTTAAAGTATCGTCTGGAGAAACATCATTATTTTCACCATGGGTTGGGGGCTGAATAGCGGTAATTGGAGATTGCTGACTAGTAATTGAAGCTGGGAAAACATCTTCTTTTTTCTCTTCTATGTTGGCTACAGTTGTTAAATCTGAATTTACTTCCTGATCAGCAATTTGAACATCTAAATTAGTATTAGTGGTAGATTTCTGATCATCATCTAATGATGAATCAAAGTTATCCAATAAAGATACTAAATCTCTTTCTAAAGCTGTAGAAATAGTAGAAATATAGTTATCAAAACCCAAATTCTGATTTTCATTTTCCGTGGTTGTTGGTAATGTCACCACAGAGGTATCTGCTGGATTAATTTCTGGATTATCCAATAGGTTTGATGTTTCTGACGAGATTTCTTCATTGCTATGATCAACCAATAAGTCAGTTAAAATTGCAATTGTATCTGTACTATTTGGTTCTAATTCAATTGTGGCTTTACTTTCTTGAGCAGTATCAGAAATTATTGTTTGATCATTGTAGTTTTGATCATCTGGTGATTCACTGATTGGAATTGACAGCAAATCTTCTTGTGGTTCTGCTGGGATAGAAACTGTTAGTAAATCATCGCTAACAACTTCAGAAGTGGTGGATAAATTGCTATCTTCTCCGAGCAGAGGATCATGATAAAATGATAAATTTGCTGGTGAAGAAGTTTGAGGATTAGAGAAACTTGCATAAAGATCATCTACTTGATCAGAACTTGTTAAGTCTAACTCATTTGCAGATTTTGGTTGTTCCTGTAATAACTCTGTTTCCAGAGAAACTGATGTTATTTCCTCCGCAGAAGTTACTCCAGATAAATCTGGTATTTTCTTTAATTCTTCCCACCCTGGATACTCTGCTATATCAGGGTTGACAATAGAAATCAATGGCTCACTAATTAGGGATTGCTGTTGTAAATATTGAGTTAAATTATTCAGGAAATTTGCCATTAATTGTTCACCTTGCATCCCCTGATTGTGCATTTTTGCTAGTGCTTGGGATAGGGAATGATAATAGGTGTTAATATTGCGTTCTAGAGCTTCAAAAACAATATTTACAGTTCCATCTAAGGAAAGCAAACGTTGATCTAAATTACGTGCTAAATTTGCTAACTGTTCTACCCGTTCTGCTGATTCTAAAATGGGTTGAATAGCAGCAGTAATAGCTTCTAAATTCTGTTGATTAGAATTAATTATAGGACTAGCGTTTAATTTTAAATGCGCGTCCAAGCGACTCATGAGGACTTCTAGGAATTGAGAAATAATCTGCTCTTGGTTTACGAACTGCTGACCAACGGAACGGTTTTGCAGTTGCTTTTGTTCTAATTGTCTAATTTCCTGGATCAGACTGGCTCTTTCTGCTAATAGTCTTGATAATTCCGCTTGTAAGGGTTGAAGTAAAACCGTCAGTTCTTGTTTGCTTTCTGTTGAAATCTGATTTGGCTCTGATGGGGTTAAAGTAGACTCAAAGACGGTCGAGGAATGACTCTGTTGGTTAAATTGCGTCAACAAAGATGAAAACGGTTTTGTGGCCGATGGCTGATTTGTTTCGTCTGGAATTTGATCCTTTGATACTTGATTCTGGCTGAGTTGAACTAAAAAGTCATGTACTCGTTGTAGAATCTCTTTTTCCCTTGGTTTTTGGTGAGACAGGAATTTAGAAAGACCTTGACTACTGTGGGACAGTAAGTGATCAATATCTGCAATTAGTTGCTGAATTTCATCAGTATGGGAAGTCACGTTAATTTACCTGAGTGAAAATTGGAGGTTAATGTGTAAAACTTGATAAGTACGGAAGTTAGTTGGCTGAAAATTACTTAATTATACATTTATTCTTAAAGGTGGTACGGTGCTGTTGATTCCTTGACAATTATGCCATAATTGCTAAATTTTTGTGATATTTAATCTAGTAGAACGCTAATGGTAAAATACAAGTTCTTTGGTAGGTTTTTGCGCTATATTAACATTGATCAATTACCTCTAACATCATGTCCGCCCAATTACTGACGATATAGTTGATCATTGTATTGCCTTTTCCCAATTACCAATTACCCATTACCAGCCTCAACAGATATGATCAGTGTTCAACCAGACATGATATCACATCTAGATAAGTAAAAAACCACACATCCAACTATTCCTGACCAGCTTTGGCAAAACCATAGTTTAATTTAATTACCCCCCCATGAGTATTGTTGATTCCCTACCAGAAGAACCAGAGGCAGATCCATCTCTTGCATCTCCTACCCAAAGCCAATTACAGTATCAATGTCTCAGTGTTGATAGTCCTTTAAGAATGGTGGAAACGGCTTTTTTAGCTAGTACGGCGAGTTTAATTTGGTTTATTAATTTTTACTTCCCTCTAGGTCCAGTATTACGGGTACTTTTTCCTATACCCATCGCTTTAGTATATTTACGTTGGGGTAACCGTGCAGCTTGGATGGCCGCAGTCACTTCTGGTTTACTATTGGCTGTGTTAATGGGACCTGTTCGCAGTTTGTTATTTGTTATGCCTTTTGCCTTTATGGGTGTGTTATTAGGGGCTACTTGGCATCGTCGTGTACAGTGGATAGTTTCTATCATTTTAGGGACTTTGCTGGGGACTGTAGGCGTGTTTTTTCGACTGTGGTTTTTATCTCTGTTATCCGGTGAAGACCTATGGGTTTATGTGATTAACCAAGTAACAGAAATTATTAATTGGATTTTTTTACACTTGGAAATATTGACAACTCCCAATTTATTATTAATTCAATTAGGAGCGATCGCTTTAATTTTTATTAATAATTTTATTTACCTATTTATAGTCCACCTTGTCGCTTGGTTACTCTTGGACGCTGTTGGTAATTCTATTCCCCGGCCACCACGTTGGGTACAGGTGTTAATGGATTATGATTAATATATACACACAGGTAGCTCTTGGAGAAGCATGGCTGCATCGCTATCAAGGTAAATTACCAATATTTGCCTGTGTTTTAGGATTCACGGAAACTGGTTTAATTCCCGGTATTTCTGCGGCTGGTTTAACTCCAGAAGACCGCAAATATACGGCTTGCGCTGATGCAGAATTTCTCTATTACGGGGCTGAATATTACCCTAAGTATCCCCTCCCTCCATTGACTTCGGGCGCGTCTCCTGTGCTGATTTCCCGGTCGGTGGTGGCTAATTTACACATCCCTGTTTACCTGTTTAATGCGGGATTATTACATATCCCACCTGTACCATTAATAGATTTAGGTGGTATGGCCGCCAGGTGTTTAAGTCAGGGTGCGGCTATGGATATAAGTACGGTTAAACAATTGTTAACAGAGGGATTACGCTGGGGTTCTCAATTAAGTTGTGATGCTGCTAATAGTTATTTAATTCTAAGTGAGTGCGTCGTTGGGGGAACGACAACAGCTTTAGCTATTTTAACTGGGTTGGGTATTGATGCGGTTGGTAAGGTTAATAGTAGTCATGCTGTGTGTAATCATAAGCAGAAATGGGATTTGGTACAGACTGGATTGGCAAAAATATCATCCTCAGTTGATCCTTTAGAACTTGTAGCAGCGGTAGGAGATCCAATGCAAGTGGTAGTAGCGGGAATGGCGATCGCTGCTAGTCGAAAATGTGGGGTATTATTGGGTGGAGGTACGCAAATGTTGGCGGTATATGCTTTAATTCAAGCGATCGCCCACACATACGCCTTATCCTGGAAACCCGCAGAAATTGTCATTGGTACAACTCGCTGGGTAGCGGAAGATCCTACCGGTGCAACAATTGATCTAGCCCAGAGTTTCAGTAAAAACAGCATTCCTCCTTTATTAGCAACAAAATTGAGTTTTGCTAATTCTCGATATCCCCAACTTCAAGCTTATGAAAGGGGTTTTGTGAAAGAAGGTGTTGGTGCTGGTGCGGCCTGTATCGCTGCTTCCTTAGGTGAAAATTGGCAGCAAAATCAACTGTTAGCGGCTATAGAAGCACAAATGGAAAAACTTAGCACCAACCAAAAAACTCAGCCAGAAACTAAGAAATCCTCTGCCTAAGTAACTGTTCTTCTAAGGCTGCAATACGGTGATAAGCTGCGGTTAACTGGGTTGTTAACCGTTGAATTTGAATTTCTGGGGTGATTTGTCTATCTCTGGCTTGATAATTCGCGTCCGAATAGACCATAGAATCTGTTAAAACATCTTTATGCTCCAATTCTTTGGACTTAGACCCTTGAGGCTGTTTCTTTTCCAGATAATGTTCTATGGCTGGTAATTTCTCCAAAGATGAATCTGACAAGGCTTGGGATAGCCGCATATCCAACCTGGCAATTATTTCATAGATGGCATTAACTTTCTGGGTTAAGGTGAGAATTTGTTTTTCTAGTGATTCCATTTAAGACCTACATCGAAAAATATTGGATCTATGTTATTCACCTTACTGACGATTTTAGCTATACTTATGGATTATTTAACTTTTCATGACTTTTTCGCTGATGGGAATGATTTATGTATAGAGGTAAATCAATAATATTGATAAATTAATCTAGTGATAATTAACACCTTGGCATCAAATTAAGCAGTCAAAGAATCAATTAAGATGGGTAAATTTTGAAGATAATAGAACTTACACAAGTGTCACACCAAAAATCTGTTGTCGGGTGCGTGAGACTGGATGCCAGCAAATAAACAGATTGTTGATATCTGACGCACCCTACGAATGTGCCAATTGTGTAAGTCCTGGTTTGTTTAGATGCGGTTTCTCACCGCCCTAATTGCTAATGATGATGGTGATGATGAGTAATAACTGAATGTGAATTAACAGCCATTCCTTCTGTTGCCATTAACTCAGCAATATGTACATTTGCCCATTCAGCAGCCATAGCTAAAAATTGGGGATGATCATTCACACAAGCCATTTGTAAATAATCTACATCTGGATGTTGTTTTTCCAAATCATGAATAATATGGTGAACATCTAACAAAGTTTCATGATTTTCTGTAGCAAAGCCAATAGGCATAAATAGAATTACCTTTGCACCCAATTGAATCAAATTTTGAGCAGCTTGGGTAGCATTTGGTTGTGTCCATTCAATTAATGGGGTATCATGATTCAACCAACCCACAGAAATTAACGGATAATTGTTAATTAACTTGTTTCTAACTAACTCGTACATGGCTTGACTTTCATCAATTCCTGATGTAAAGCCTTTGGCTTTGTGGGGACAACCATGATTCATGAGGATAATACCAATTTGCGAAGGTAAATAACCTGTAGACAAATCAGTATGAATTTTTTCTTCTACCAAATGCGCCATTAAATCAATATATTTTGGCTCATTATAGAAGGAAGGAATATATTTTTGAGCTTTAATCCAATGTTCATCACCATCAGCTAATTCTACCAGGGCATTATTCACTTGTTCAATGGCAATACCGCTGGTAAAAATGGAATCAACCACCAACAATGGATAAATCAGCAGTTTGCTAAAACCTTGATTTTTAATTTCGGCTAAAACCTGATTTGGTAAAAAAGGAGCGCAGAAGTTAAAGGCTTTGAAAACTTTAACACCACTACCCCATTCATGTTGTAATTCGTGTTCAATACCTGCTCTTTGTCTTTCAAAGATAGCATTATGTGGGGAGATAAAATCGTGGTGTGTGTGTCCCCATTCATGACGATCAAATAATGCCAAAAGTTTAGCTAAAGGGGGATAAATCCAAGTAGGAACAGGAGCGAATTTAGCAGTCAGTAAATTTAAAGCTTGTTCGTTATAATTAGCAAAATCTTCGTAGCTCTCAACTTCGCCATAGCCCATGAGTAACACGGCTACACGGTCTTTAGTTGGTAGATGCTCGTGGCTATGGGTAGCGTGCAGTTTTTCCGGGATTACAACCACAATGAGTTCCTCAAGATAACCAAAACAAGGAGAGAACCCTAGAAAGTCCCTAGATTATTTCTCTCACTTCGTAGCATCATATCCTATCCGGGGGGATAGGATAAATATCAACACAAAAATACACATCTGAACAATCAAACTGCTGATTTTGGTACAAACCAAGGCTAGATTTGTCCTCAATTGCTATTCTACACCTTGGTACTTTAAACTCCTAAAATTAGTTGTATGATATTTTGATGTGTTTAAGGTCAGTTATATTAGTAATACGCCCCGACTATGCTGTAAGTTAAACTAGCAAGCACTAATGAGGTAATAATTACATAAATAAATTCTCCTGCTAACAAAAAAGTTAATAAAGAGATAATTACACGCAAAATAGGGACAGCAATTAGTATTAACATTCCTAGTTGAATGATTCCCTGAGAACTACCCGCAAAAACGGCATTGACTACACCTGTTGGTGAGTGAAATTGAGATTGTGTACCTATAAATACCTGATATTCAGCAATATCCAAGCCGTGATTAATTAAGTATAAAATACCCCCAGATAATACTACAAAACTAGCAATTAACACTCCATACATAAGCAATTTACTGAGTAAGTATTCTAACTTTTGTTCAGTTGTTGATTTTGTCAGTTTTTGATTGCTAACAATTTGATCATGATAATTCTGTATTGTGTGAGTCAGGTATTGTTCTGATAAATGTTGAAGATCAGAATCTTCTTCCTCCGGTTTAAAAGCGAGGTTTCCAAATTCTGTTTCCATTTGTGTTGAACAAGTCCACCGAAAACCAGAATTTAATTTATACATAATTACACACTCCCTATGAGACTGTTATAGACCATTTTTAATGCCATTAATACCAACACAAAGCTGAAAATAATTCTCAAAATCTGGGTTTTAGCGCCCATTAAGATTCGCGCACCCAAAAAAGCACCTGGTAATACTCCTAACATGACTGGCATGGATAAAGCCGGATCTATATATCCATGGGTTAAATAAACACCGGAAGAAGCAGCCGCTGTGACACCAATCATAAAATTACTCGTGGTGGTGGAGACTTTAAAAGGAAGACCCATGGCTTGGTCCATAGCCAATACTTTAAATGCTCCCGAACCAATTCCCAATAAACCGGAAAGGATTCCTGCTACTAACATAATACTGAAGCCAGCAGGTAAAGCATAGACCTGATAGGGTATTACACGGTCATGACTGGGGTAAGTACCATTAAGTTGCAGATATTCTGCTAAAGGATCTGGTGCAATCATTTCTGTTTGTTCTGGTCTGGGTCGTTGAGACAGGTATGCTGAATAAATTAGCACAACTGCTAAAATGAAGCAGAGTATTTTTACTGGCACGTGGACTGTCAGTAAAGCACCAATCAGTGCGCCAATAGTAGTGGCTACTTCCAGGAACATTCCTAAGCGTAAATTGGCATAGCCATTTTTAATGTATGTAGAAGCTGAACCTAAGGATGTGGCAATTACTGATACTAATGATGCACCAACCGCATAGCGAATATCAACACCAAAGACGGAAGTTAATAATGGAACTATGACAACTCCACCACCTAAACCCGTTAATGCACCTACTAAGCCAGCGCTAAATGACCCCAGCCAAACTAGTAAAGAAAATGCTAGTATGCTCAATTTTCAGCCCTCTTTTTTCAATCTATTTTCCCAAGACTGGTATATCCATAAGACAGCTATAAATTGCGTCTTCTTATTAGGCTACAAAATTTAGAATATCATATTTTCTCAATTGACTATTTATTTAGTTTTATGAAGAATACAATCCCACGTAACTGTAGTTTCTATGATCATCTCTACTATGCAATATCATCATAAAAATATGGATTAATTTATAGAGACTGACACTAGACTTTTGATCAGTTTAATGTTAAACTACGGTAAGTCAATCTAGTTTTAGTATTTTATGCAAATTTGAAAAATTACACCAGGGATTTTCACCAAATAGAAAAAGTGATCCTTGAATATTTTCACGTCACAACTAAAACACACTATTAAATAGGAATATGGACTACTTATTATTACCCATTTTTAGCTTTTTTATTGGCATGATTGTTGGTATAACAGGAATAGGTGGCGCGTCTCTGATCACTCCTATGTTGATTTTTTTCTTTCACGTACCGCCGTCTATTGCTATCAGTTCTGATGTTGTAGCTGCTACTTTAATGAAAGTAGTAGGGAGTTGGAAACACTGGCAACAAAAAACCATTGATGTGGATTTAGTTAAATGGCTGGCAATGGGTAGCGTTTCTGGTTCATTGCTGGGTGTAGCAGTTTTATACCAACTAAGAAAGACTGGAGAACATCACATAGATAGCCTGTTGCTACGGTTGTTAGGAGTAATGATTGTTATAGTCACGCTGACAGCACTAATACAAATGTTTTTAGTGACTTTTTTTCCCAAAATCAATTTACCCGAACTGCCACAATTAAATGTAAACACCAATAAAGGACGTTTGATTACCGTAATTATTGGTGGAATTTTAGGTTTCTGTGTAGGTATGACCAGCGTTTCATCAGGTTCTATTTTTGCGCTGGTTTTGATGACATTTTTCCGGTTAGAAGCCCGTAAATTAGTGGGTACAGATATTACTCAAGCAGCAATTTTATTAATATTTACATCTTTGGGACATCTGACATTGGGAACTGTTGATTTAAATTTAGTAATACCAATTTGGATTGGTTCTGTTCCGGGAGTGATTATCGGTGCGAAACTTTGTGAGATTATCCCTCTGAGTCCACTAAGATTTACTATTTATGGGATTTTAATGATGGTAAGTTGGAAATTAGTTGCACAAACATAATTACTCTTCGTCTCTCTACATTTTAATTTGTCTTTAAAGTGCAAGATAACAATTTGTAGGGTGCGTCAGACTGCATAAATCTTGCAAATAAACAGATTCTTGATATCTGACGCACCTTCACAATGATAAAACTCTTGTAGTCCGGGCATATTGCCCGCATAAGGTATACCTCATTCAAGCTAAACTTGCTGTAACAGTAACTTGGCATGAAAAAACCAAACTGTGTAAATAAATGTAAAATCGCTGAAAACCTCTTGCTAAATGTAATACATGGGACTATTTTGGGTGCGAGTCTCTGTTTCCTGGTACAAATCCTGGAGTGTATAGCTACGTAAAACCTCTATTGAGCCAGTATTAGCTTTTGCCCAGATTTCTAAAATCAAGGCTTTCTCTAGGGTTTGAGTCTCAGTGCTTTCTTTTTCCTTTCGTTCCCCCTCCACCAAAGTGACAATTTCCAGCACCGTAATTTGCCACGGGTCATTCATTAACACAAAACCCCCTTTAGAGCCGCGTTGACTCTGTACCATACCCGCACGTCGTAATTGAGCGAGAATTTGTTCCAGATAGCGTTCTGGTATGGGTTGTTTGGCTGCTATCTCGTTTATGGTCAGAGGAACTTTTTTATCATAATGCTTGGCTAGTTCTAACAGTGCTAGGAGTGCGTATTCTACTTTTGCAGAAAGCTCCAGAAGAGCATAGTTTTGGCTATTCCAATCTCTATTCAGATTACTACTCAGATTACTACTGTACATTGATGGATTTATAGGGTTTTAACCGCAATTTATTGTTATTTAAGTGTTAGATGTGATGGTATCACACCTATAATAAGTAAAATATCACAAGTCTATCGGAATTGTGGTGATTATGGACAAAATTCTGAAAATTGGTTATAGCTATTCGATATTGCGGTTATTAACTAGTTAAATCCCTGATTTCTACAGTCTGTACGGGAATTACAGCCTCTAAATACCACTCTCAGTCGGAAACTGGGGACGAGATTAAGCTACTGAAAAAACCCTAATGAACAAATAATCTTTGTACTGCGGCGCTGAAATAATTATTATTTTTAAGTTTCTATG
>NZ_KE384639.1:861-5734 GCF_000426905.1 Dolichospermum circinale AWQC131C | reverse complement strand
ATTATTATATAATATATTATATTGTCTCCCTTACTCCCAGGAGTATTTTCTAATGACTCAATCTTTAACCCCAGAACTTACCAATCGTAAACCCAGTCCTGATGATTTTGAAAAACCTGCTATTGCTGATTTAACAAATGTGATTATTGATGATAGAGAACCAGTGGATAATTTAATTTCTGAAAAACAACGTGCTGATCAAGAAAGAAAAAGGGTAGAATATTTAGAGGACATTTTGCGATCGCCAGGAATCAACTTTTAATATCATGTTAATTTATATCCCTGTCTTCTATGATCAGGAAAAATTAAAATCTCAAACTTTGCTCCTTTGAGACTTTGCGCGAAACACAATTCATACTTTCACTTACAAATATAAATATGACAGAAGTTTCCCTAGAAATCCTGATCAAAGCTGCTAAAGCTGGAAAATTAATCAGTTTCCCCACAGATACAGTCCCCGCGTTAGCGACCATACCGCAACAAGCAGAATTAATTTATGCTGCTAAAAAGCGCAGTTTGGATAAACCATTGATTTTGATGGCGGCCATTGCTGAAGATTTGTGGGATTATGTTCAAGGTAGTCAGATAGAATACCAAATTTGGCAAAAAGTTGTCAATAAATATTGGCCAGGTGCGTTAACTTTGGTTTTACCAGCTAGTGACAAAATTCCCCAAGTAATGAATACTGCTGATTTAACGACCATTGGTATTAGGGTCCCAAACAATAAAGTTGCTCAAACTATTTTGGCGCAAACAGGTCCAATGGCTACAACTAGTGCTAATTTATCAGGTCAACCTGCTTTGGAGAAAAAAGCAGAAATAGAATCTCAATTTCCAGAGGTTCTGACTTTAGAATCAATAGAATATCAAGGTTTGGGAATCCCTTCCACCGTCGCTAAATGGACAGGGAAAGATTGGCAGATTTTAAGACAAGGTAGTATTAAATTAGAACATGATGAATTTTAGTAATTGGCTATATTTGGGAATAGGAATAGGTATAGGTTTATGTTTTTATAAATTACTTTTAGAATCTCGTGAATCTTCGCCCATTAGCACCTTAAATACTTCACAACATCGAGAAACTGAACTTTTGCAAGAATTACAGCAAACCCAATTAGCATACTATAAAGCCCAGGAAATGGGTCAGTTTAAAGCGGGGTTTTTGGCCAGAATTAGTCATGAATTGCGATCGCCATTGGGTAGTATAATCGGATTACATCAGTTAATTTTAGCAGATTTGTGTGAAAATCCCGAAGAAGAACGGGAATTTATTGGTCAAGCTCATGAAAAATCTCTGAAATTATTAAAACTAATTGATGAAATTTTGAATATTTCCAAAATAGAATCTGGGAGAAATAAATTAGATATTCACAGTTTTCAATTAGCTGAATTTTTAGAAGAGGTTTATAAATTAACTTATTTATTAGCAGTCAATCGCAATTATCCTTTTACTCTATCACCACCAGATCCAAAAATTTACATTTTCGCAGATTCCCGCTGGCTTAAACAGATATTAATCAATTTAATAGAGAGTACAATTGAGCAAATAGAAACAGGTAATATTTATCTTTCTAGTCATTTATCGTCCACGGCTAATTTTGTAAATATTTGCTTAGATATACCAAATGATGCTGTAATTATCAGTGAATCTATGGATTTAATGAAAGGGGAAAATCCGACATTTGAGACAAATATAGTTTTGTCACCAGCCATGAAACTTTTATGTAATCAAACCCTAGTAGATTTAATGGGAGGAAAGTTAGAAATTTTACCTTTATTCACCCAGGACAAAGCCAGATCACAGTTAACTAGGCTGCAAATATCCATACCTTTAACGAATTAGCCGATGTTTGTTTTTATACTTAATTTCATGTCACTCCGTATCGGCGTAGTCTATTTGTGTAGGAGCAAATTACGTTGGCTTTTTATTTTATCCTAGTCCGCAGCAGCGGACTATGGTTTTATAGTAGCGAATATAATTCGCCCCTAGCTTTAAAAATATAAACTCGGCCAGTCTGGTTGACGATAATAGTGGGTCATATCGTCAAATTTTCGTAATTCCACCTTATTAAGCAGAAAATCTGGGATATTTAATGACAATGACTGATTAAAATCAGAAAGTGTATCACTGAGTCTTACCCGGTCTAATTCCGGTGAAATTTCACCAAAATACCCTAAGGTGATATGGGCTGTAAAATGATAATGTTGCTCAATACCTAAACCCATTAATCTGCGATTTTGATAAATTATCCGCCGGAATTGAATAATTTCCTCATAAGAACATTTATCCTTGGGTACTAAACACACACCTATAGCTCTAGGCATAACAATTAATCCTAACATTTGCCAAGAGATAGAATGAGATCCCTTTGTCATCAACTCTTGATATTGTTGAAACCTTTCAGCTAACTGAGAATTTAACTCTTCAGCGAATTGGGGATTTTTTTTACAAGCATGATCAAAAGCACTGTCCCAAATCAAATCCGCCACTGTCAGATGAAAACTAGCAGCAGGAACGGGTACAATCAAATCATCACTAATGGGTAGCTCTAGTAGTTGCTGTTGATAGGCTTGTATTTGGCTGTAGAAAGCAGCGTTCTTTGTATCTTCCTCTGCGGGTGGGGTAATTAGGGTATAACCGGGAAAAGGAGCAGCTTCCCTGACCCCACCATGAACCCTAAATTTAGAAGATTCTTGAATGTGCTGAATTTGGGTTTTGTAGGCCTCTGGTAGCGTCATGCGTGCTACCCGGTTTAAATAGGTTTGGTAGTTGTCGTCCAATCTTGATCACCTTGCGCTCTTTTGATAGATTGTAGGGAAAATTACTCGATTTGACTAAATTGATTTTAAATTTTGAATTGCCATGCCAATTTATGTTTATTGGGGTGAAGATGATTTTGCTATGGAAAAAGCCATAGCAATTTTGCGCGAGCGCGTTCTTGACCCCCTATGGGCAAGTTTTAATTATACCTCATTTCCCCCAGAACAAACAGATTCTATTGTTCAAGCTTTAAATCAAGTAATGACACCTCCATTTGGTGCTGGTGGTCGTTTCGTCTGGCTCATGAACACAACTATCAGCCAAAACTGCCCAGATCATATCTTAGCAGAATTACAACGGACTGTTAAAGTTATCCCCCCAGATTCTACTTTACTATTGACCAGTCGCAACAAGCCAGATGAACGTCTTAAAAGTACAAAACTTCTCAAACAATTTGCCACATTTTGTGAATTTCCCCTCATTCCTCCCTGGAAAACAGAATTATTAGTTCAATCAGTTCAACAAGCTGCTCAAACTCTGGGACTAAAATTAAATCCTCTAGTTGTCGAACTATTAGCAGAATCAGTAGGTAATGATACCCGTCTTCTCTACAATGAACTAGAAAAATTACGTCTTTATATCCAAAGTAGTCGCAAACCTTTAGATGTGAATATAGTATCTGAGTTAGTCAGAAATACTACTCAAAATACCTTACAATTGGCAACAGCTATTAGAACTGGAGATACCCCAAAAGCTTTAGGAATATTAAATGATCTCAGTAATTCAGCCGAACCTGGACTGCGAATAGTTGCCACACTCATTGGTCAATTTCGCACCTGGTTATTAGTGAAAATGATGATGGAAACTGGTGAACGCAACCCGCAAGCGATCGCTCAATTTGCGGAAATTACTAACCCTAAACGAATATATTTTATACAACAAGAAGTAAAATCTCTCCCATTAAAGCAACTCATCTTGGCCTTACCTGTACTGTTAGAATTGGAAGTAAGCCTCAAGCAAGGTGCATCTGAAACTTCAACACTACAAACTAAAGTTATCGAAATGTGTCAAATATGCCAAGGTAACTGATATTGCCATCGCTATAATATTTATTGTATCATATATACTCGAAATATACCCAAAATGGTGAATAATTTTACTGTTCCTGGAGGAAAAACTAGATTTTCAATCTCTTCCTTTCCCCCTCTACAGAGATTTACCACGGGGTTAATTTTAGGTCATTTGCAGTACGGATTCGATCTTGACCGGAACTTCTAGGTCAGAAAATAATTCAAACCCATCATCATATTCTTGATTTTTTATCTGTGTCACTTAGTCATCTACTATATTATGAGCGAAATTTACAGTCTTCATTTAACCAATCGGTTACACCAAATTCTTTCTCAACCTTTGATTTTGGCGACTATTACCACTGTAAGTCTGATTTCTGGTACTTTTGACTTCAATTCCCAAGCAGTCGCTCAAACTTTCAATATCAAGGATATAGAAATAACTAACTATGTCAAAGCTGTATTAGAAATGGAGCCAGTCCGTCAGCAAGCCTTTGAGGAAATCAAAAAAATCATCGGTAGTAAAGACATTCCCCAAGTAATCTGTCATGATTCTGCAAGCCTCAATGCACTACCCACTAAAGCACAAGATATCGCTGTAAATTACTGCAACCAGTCTCAACAAATAGTAAGAAAGTTTATCACCGTTGAAAGATTCAATGAAATCACCTTAGAAAAACAAAAAAACACCACACTACAAAAACAACTTTATAAAGCATCACTAAATTTACAAAAAACCTCTCCCCCCAGACCCTCTAAATAAATAATTAACCTCAACTGGTCGGACCTTGGGACGAAAATCAATGAGCATCAGCTAATATCATAAGTGCTGCGATTAGATCCTTTGCTGCTGAATTATTCCTTTCCTGACTTGTATTTATCACAAAGGACTATCGGCGTTATTCATATTTTTCTAGAATGCTCCAACCACCTCAAACCGACCTGAATCCCTTATTCCACAAGCTTTCGACCATTAAATTCACCCAATTTAAAAAAAAGTTTTTCAAAACCCTTGACAACAACAGGCAGCATTGATATATTA
>NZ_KE384639.1:501-721 GCF_000426905.1 Dolichospermum circinale AWQC131C | reverse complement strand
TTGATCCTGGCTCAGGATGAACGCTGGCGGTATGCTTAACACATGCAAGTCGAACGGTCTTTTAGGAGACAGTGGCGGACGGGTGAGTAACGCGTAAGAATCTACCCTCAGGTCGGGGACAACCACTGGAAACGGTGGCTAATACCGGATGTGCCGAGAGGCGAAAGGCTTGCTGCCTGGGGAAGAGCTTGCGTCTGATTAGCTAGTTGGTAGTGTAAGG
>NZ_KE384639.1:211-491 GCF_000426905.1 Dolichospermum circinale AWQC131C | reverse complement strand
GACTACCAAGGCGACGATCAGTAGCTGGTCTGAGAGGATGATCAGCCACACTGGGACTGAGACACGGCCCAGACTCCTACGGGAGGCAGCAGTGGGGAATTTTCCGCAATGGGCGAAAGCCTGACGGAGCAATACCGCGTGAGGGAGGAAGGCTCTTGGGTTGTAAACCTCTTTTCTCAGGGAAGAACAGAATGACGGTACCTGAGGAATAAGCATCGGCTAACTCCGTGCCAGCAGCCGCGGTAATACGGAGGATGCAAGCGTTATCCGGAATGATTGG
>NZ_KE384639.1:0-201 GCF_000426905.1 Dolichospermum circinale AWQC131C | reverse complement strand
GCGTAAAGAGTCCGTAGGTGGCATTGAAAGTCTGCTGTTAAAGAGTCTAGCTCAACTAGATAAAAGCAGTGGAAACTACAAAGCTAGAGTTTGGTCGGGGCAGAAGGAATTCCTGGTGTAGCGGTGAAATGCGTAGATATCAGGAAGAACACCGGTGGCGAAGGCGTTCTGCTAGGCCGAGACTGACACTGAGGGACGAAA
>NZ_KE384638.1:13827-20683 GCF_000426905.1 Dolichospermum circinale AWQC131C | reverse complement strand
TAGATGAAATCATCCGTGATTATTGTGTATCTTAATGTCTCATTCTTAAGTTAAATAACTATACTTATAATCTCAGGTAAGAGTTGATTAATATGATTGTTATTTGTCTGATTATGGGTGAGCAATAAATTAACAAAGGAGTCGAAACCCCAAATTTGTCCCCCTGGTTGCAGCAGTTCGTAAGCACCATCACTAAAAATATATAAACTGCTGTTTTCTGCAACGTCTAAAATAGCAGTTTCAAAACTGATACCTGGTAAAAAGCCAATGGGTAAATCCAGAGATTCTAGTTTAATAACCTCAGTGCTGGAGGAATCATTTCCAAATATTAATACAGCCGGTGGATGTCCAGCATTGCTATAAACTAGCTGATGATTAACACGATTAAAAACACAGTACAAAATGGTAAAGTATTTATCGCCATGTTTACTCATTTGAAAACTTTCATTGAGCGCTTTGAGAACTGCTGCTGGTTGACAAAAATTAGTATTTGGTAGAGACTGCGATCGCAAGATATTCAATACAGATACAGATAACAAAGCCGAGCCTACACCATGACCAGAGACATCTAATAGATAAATTGCCAAATGCTCATCATCAATCCAATAGTAATCAAAACAATCCCCTCCCAACTGTGCTGAAGGTACAAATAAAGATTCTATGGTCACTGACCCTACAAGTGGTAATGGTAAAAGCGATCGCACATAATCAGCAGCTTCAGCTAGTTCGGTTTCTAAAGCTTGCTTTTGATGCTGCAAATCTCGATTTAACTGCTCTAAAATTTGCTTTTGATGCTGCAAATCTCGACTTAATTGATGTAGCCTTAATCCTGCTCTTACCCGTGCTTTTAACTCATTCATCTCAATGGGTTTAGAGATAAATTCATCTGCTCCTGCGTCCAATCCCCTGACACGATCATCTTCCTCTCCCAAAGAAGCTCCTTTTGCAGTCAGAAGAATAAAAAAAGTTGTAGCTAATTCGGGATCTGACTTAATCTGACGACACACTTGTAAACCATCTATCCCAGACATTACCCAATCACAGATAATGAGAGCGGGACATAATTTTTTGGCTTCTATTATTCCCTCTTCGCCATTAGCCGCTATGGTAACATCATAGCCCTGGGTTTTCAGCGTCTTTTTCAAAACCATTCGTAAGATAGGATCATCATCAATGACAAGGATTTTAAACATTTTGACCGTTAAACAGTTTGAATAATTACTTATTCATTACTCTACATTAAATCTTGTCTAAGGATTTACATTTTTCTTTTTCACATTCTATGGATTGACCAATGAATCATAAAATCTACCTAAAAACCAATACAGATATTAATGCTACAAGTGAAGTTTTATCCTGGCTGGAGCAAATCAACCAGCCCCCATTTAATAATCAAACAATTTGGTGGGAATTACAAACACTACTAGTAGAAGGATTTATTAATATTGTAGAACACGCTCACAAAAAATTACCCAGAGAAACCCCGATTGAATTAGAAGTTATCAGACTCGAAGAAGATATAGAAATTCGGATATGGTCTTTGGGAGAACCTTTTGAGTTAGAAAAGCAATTGCAAATAACTTCAGCATTATAGGATAATGATCAAGAACGAGGACGGGGATTGCAAATAATGTCCTCCATTGCTGACAAACTGTCTTATAAACTAACAGATGACAATCGTTATTGTTTATTTATCAGTAAACATTATTGTTAGAACATGAAATTGATTTTGCACTATTACTAGACATGGCGTGGAAAAAAATCTAGGGACAATTAATGAATTATCCCTATCATAGTTTCCAGTTAGCCACATTTGATTCTCATCAGATGTCTACTGTATTGGTAATAGATTCACTCAATTTATTCATCTGTGGTATGAATACATGAAACCTGCTGTGGATTTAGGTCAATTTGGCGTGAGCAGCCAAAATAATTCTTTCTGTTTCTTCCCAATTAATACATTTATCAGTTACGGAAACACCATATTTTAGATCTTCACGATTTCCTGTAATCGGTTGACTACCTTCATACAAATTCGATTCTAGCATCATTCCCACAATGGAACTATTACCATCTAATATTTGCTGAATAATATTTTCAAACACCATAGATTGTAACCTGTAATCTTTATTAGTATTACCATGACTACAATCAACAACTATTCTTGGTGATAATTTGGCTGCTTTTAATTGTTCTTCCACTAATTTAATGTTCTCTGCATCAAAATTAGGCTGAGTTCCACCACGCAGAATTACATGACCATGAGCATTTCCCCTAGTTTGAAATACACTCACTTGTCCCTTTTGATTAATACCCAGAAAATTATGGGGTGTTCTCGCTGATTTGAGTGCATTTACAGCTACTTGAATATTCCCGTCAGTACCGTTTTTAAAACCCACCGGCATAGATAAACCACTAGCCATTTCTCGGTGTGTTTGTGATTCAGTTGTTCTCGCGCCAATTGCAGACCAAGATACCAATTCACTGATATATTGAGGGATAATCGGATCAAGTGCTTCTGTGGCCGTTGGTAATCCTAACTCTGTCAACTTTAACAATAAACTTCTAGCAATTAATATCCCCTTTTCTACATTAAAGGAATCATCCATTTCGGGATCATTAATTAGTCCTTTCCAGCCTACGGTAGTTCTCGGTTTTTCAAAATAAACTCGCATAATTAACAGCAGTTTATCCTCAACTTTTTTCGCTAAATCTAGTAATTTTTCCCCATATTCTATGGCTGCTTTAGGATCATGTATTGAACAAGGACCAACAACAATGAATTTTCGTCTATCTTGGAAATCTAGAATATGTTCTATTTCTTGTCTGAATTTTAAAATTGTATTTTCAGCGGTCTTGGTTAAAGGTAATTTTTCCTTGACTTCATTAGGAGTTAGCAAAACATGAGAACTCTTAATGTTAGTGTTAATTAATTTGTGGATCATAGCAGAAATCTCTTGATTTGTGTTATACGTTAGCAATCCTAAAACTTCTGTGACACTGTTTTTTATTCTCTTTAAGTCTAAATTAGTTAGTTAACAAAAAACAAGTTGCACAAATTCAGGTAGGATTATTATGTGCAAGGGTTGATATATATTAATATACACAGCTTTTTGAAAAAATACAACATAAGTCTGTGTTATTTCCATAACATTAGCCGGGAGAAGATAATTTAATACCTCAACCGAAATCAGAAGTAATAACCGCAGATAAACGCAGATAACCGCAGATGAAGATAAATAAATTTATAAGCTTGATGATTCTGTACAGATTATTAGCAAATAACATGATTTTCAAGGTAGATGCAGTTCAGTAATTTTACTCAATTTTACCGGTGGTGATTAACATATAACTTAATAACCAATTTGCGGAGGTGGCTCTGCGAGTTTGTCGCGGACCAAATTCACCAATTTTGTAACCTTTAAAACCTAATTTTTCTTTAAGTAGTTGTTTATTTTCAGGAGGAATAGAACGAGTTAATTTCATAGTTGCTGGCCGAGAATCTATAAAATCCGGTGGTTGGGGATATTCGTCTCTCCATGCCGTCTCTACTTGACTATGATCATAAGTCTTTGTTGTGGTATCATAGCGATAACCTAAGTAATACCATAGTAATTGGTTCACGGTAGCATCATCAATTGTATCATTAATGATTGCCCAAATTGTTTCTGTATTCAACGGCGGTAGGTTAGACATGATTTTCACAGAACAGAGAAAATAGATAATATATAGATTAGATCATATATAGCTTATTTCTTATACTTAGAAAGCTTAATGATGTTTTTTGATCAGATACCGCATATTATGTACTCAAAATGTAAATTTCCCATAGCGGATATGACTACAGAATCAGCAAAAATAAAAGTAATTAGTTGGAAAAAAATTGCTACAATATTAGTTTTGTAATTCTAGTAATGGGAAAGTTTGTCGCCACGTTTTTGACTTATGCTGATTATATCACATAGGTCTCTCAAAGGTGTTTTCAACCCAAAAATAGTGCGGTAACAGTCATGCGTATCAACTTAAGCTTTCCTGAAAAAGCTAATTTATACGCTTACTGATTCAGCATATAAAGCAAGAAAAATCAATTTTTGTCCCCACTTAACTCCTTGGCTATTAATTCACTACCATGCGTGCAACTGCTACTATTTCTCAAAATCCTTTACTTCAAAGCTCTGGTTTACCTGCATTTGCGGATATTAAACCGGAGCAAGTCGAACCAGCTTTTAATTATTTATTAGCGGAACTTGAAAAGCAGTTAACCATCCTAGAGGCCAATATACAGCCTACTTGGACTGGTTTAATAGAACCTTTAGAAAAATTGACAGAAAGACTAAATTGGAGTTGGGGAATACTCAATCATTTAATGGGCGTTAAAAATAGTCCAGAACTACGTATTGCTTATGAAAAGGTACAGCCACAAGTAGTTCAATTTCTAAATACCTTGGGTCAAAGTAAACCTATTTATAATGCTTTTAAAGCAATTCGTAATAGTCATACCTGGGAAACTTTAGATTCAGCCCAACAGAGAATTATTAAAGCGGCTATTCGAGATGCAGAATTGTCAGGTGTGGGCTTAGAGGGAGAATCCAGGGAGCGTTTTAATGCTATTCAGATGGAATTAGCAGAACTAGCTACTAGGTTTGCTAATCATATCCTAGATGCCACTAAAGGCTTTATTTTAATCCTCACCACTTCAGATGAAATTGAAGGCTTACCAAGCAGCTTGTTAAGCCTTGCAGCCCAAGCTGCTCGCACGGCTGGAGAGGAAAATGCTACAGCAGAACATGGTCCTTGGTATATTACTTTAGATTTTCCCAGTTATTTCCCTTTTATGCAGCATAGTACCAGACGGGATTTGCGGGAAAAAGTTTATAAAGCTTATATTACCCGAGCATCTTCTGGAGAGTTAGATAATAATCCCTTAATTACCCGCATTTTAGAGTTAAGAAAGGAATTAGCTCAGTTAATTGGCTTTGAAACTTTTGCTGAACTCAGTTTAGCTAGTAAAATGGCTCAGGATGTTCCCTCTGTAGAAAAACTTTTAGAAGAACTTCGTCAAGCTAGTTATAATGCTGCTGTTAAAGATTTAGACAAACTTAAAGCTTTTGCAAAGAATAAAAAGGCAGCAGAAGCAGAAAATTTGCAACACTGGGATATTAGTTTTTGGGCTGAACGTCAGCGGGAAGAAAAATTTGCTTTTACGGCTGAAGAGTTACGCCCCTATTTTCCCCTCCCTCAAGTCCTAGATGGTTTATTCGGGCTGGTAAAAAGGCTTTTTGGTGTCACAGTAACTCCTGCTGACGGCCAAGCACCAGTATGGCATGAAGATGTCCGTTATTTCCAAATTGCTGATAAATACGGTGAAACCATTGCCTATTTTTACTTAGATGCTTACAGCCGTCCTGCTGAAAAACGTGGTGGTGCTTGGATGGATGCTTGTATTCACCGCAAACAAATCAAAGAGAATGATGTAACTACTATCCGTCTCCCTGTCGCTTATTTGATTTGTAACCAAACGCCTCCTGTGGATGGTAATCCTAGTTTAATGGCTTTTGACGAAGTTGAGACATTATTCCATGAATTTGGACATGGTTTACATCATATGCTGACTAAGGTAAATTACCTGGGAGCAGCAGGTATTAATAATGTAGAATGGGATGCAGTAGAATTACCAAGCCAATTTATGGAAAATTGGTGTTATGACCACCATACCTTATTGGGTATGGCCAAACATTATCAAACAGGTGAACCATTACCAGAACATTATTACCAAAAGTTGTTGGCGGCACGTAATTATATGAGTGGTTCAGCTATGTTGCGACAGATATATTTCAGCAGTGTGGATTTGGAATTACATCACCGCTATTGTCCCCAGGGTCAGGAAACTGTCACAGATGTGCAACACCGGATTGCTAAGTTGACAACTGTGTTACCACCATTACCAGAGGATGGGTTTTTGTGTGCTTTCGGTCATATTTTTGAAGGAGGTTATGCAGCGGGTTACTATAGCTATAAATGGGCTGAGGTGCTTAGTGCTGATGCTTTTGCTGCTTTTGAAGAAGCGGGCTTGGAAGATGAGGCCGCAATTCATGATATTGGTAGACGCTATCGAGATACAATTTTAGCATTAGGTGGTAGTCAGCATCCCATGGATGTCTTTAAAACCTTCCGGGGACGAGAACCCAGTACCAAGGCTTTACTCAAACACAATGGGCTGCTAACTGACCCGTAAATTGGCAATTGAAGGTATAAGAGGACAACACAATTCAAAATCCCAAAGAAAACCTGTTCCTCTTACCTCTGGACTGAGTGAATTTATATTACAGCTTCCTCGCGTTGGCAATCAAAGAAAAGTTCAAAATCAGTATCAAGAATTAACTGGCGTATGTGCTGAATATAACCTTCTGCATCCGAACGACTGCGGAATCTGGCAACAATTACTTTTTCCTGTTCGGTAACGACACGGGCTACAGCCCAGCCGTTCAACCTTTTTCTGTAAGCTATGGCTTGATGTTCTGAAGTGGTGTTTTTGTAATCCGTATTTTGTGGCATGATTATTTTATGCGTATGAACTTGAGTGAAGGGCGTTACTTTGTGTCTTAACTAAGAATGTACCATCGCTTTTTATTGATGATGCCACCTTGGTATTACATATTTTCAAAATTGTCAATACGTGATGCAACAACTTATTTTTTAACAAAATTTACTTTTATTTACTGCTAAGGAGTAAATACTGGTTTACTCAGTATTTTAGCTTACATATAAATAATTATAGTCGTATAAATTATTATATCATTTGTTTGTAGTCAGGGCTTTAGCCCTGATGGGTGTTACCATAGGGTTTTGAACATAG
>NZ_KE384638.1:313-13466 GCF_000426905.1 Dolichospermum circinale AWQC131C | reverse complement strand
GGATGTTACCATAGGGTTTTGAACATAGGACTAAAGTCCTAACTACGATTTCATACCCTGATGAGTGTTACCATAGGGTTTTGAACATAGGACTAAAGTCCTAACTACGATTTCATGTATTATGCCAGATGTGTAAGTCCTGAATTACCTGAGATTTTAGATTGTCAAATATTTACGAATGTTGCTATACTTTTTCTGTCTAATCTGAGATAGTCTGGAAAAATAAAAATGTCAATTACATCAATTATCAAAAAAGTAGCATTGGAAATAGGGGCTATAGTTTTAGTTGAACCAGAATATGAATTAGTGGGACATATTACATTTAAAAATGGCAAAAAGTCAGTTTTTAGTCATAGCAAATTAGATATTAATGGTTTTGGGGCAGCCAATTTAGTTAAAGATAAAGCACATAGTAATTTTTTCCTGAAGCAATTTGGATATAAAGTTCCAGAAGGAAAAACTTTTTTTAATGATAATTTACGCGCTAAATTGACAAATTTCAGAAATATTGATGATGGATTTAATTATGCAGAATCAATGGGATTTCCTGTAATTGTTAAACCTCTCAATCTGAGTCAGGGAATATTAGTTACTAAAGTATATAATCATGCAGAATATTATGATGTAGCTGATAAAATATTCCAAATTAAATCAGGATTGATTGTAGAAAAATTTTATAGTGGTAATGACTATAGAATTGTTGTTTTAGATAATGAAGTGATTGTTGCTTATCAAAGGATTCCCTTATTTGTTGTCGGTAATGGTATATCTAATGTTTTAGAGTTGCTACAACAAAAGCAGGAAAAATTTATTAGCTTCGGTAGAAAAAACGTTATTAAAGTTGATGATTTCCGCATTGATAAAAAGTTAAAAACACAAAATCTTCATTGGGATAGCGTGATTACTCATAATCAGATTGTTTATCTTTTAGATAATGCTAATTTATCTAGTGGAGGTGAGGCTGTAGATTTTTCCGAAACTATTCATCCAGACTTTCAAAAATTAGCAATTAATATTACTAAAGATATAGGATTAAGATTAGCAGGAGTAGATATACTCACCCATGATATTACTATGCCAATAACAGATTATACGCTAATTGAAGTCAATGGTTCTCCCGGGTTAGATCACTATGCTGCTAGTGGTAAAGTAGCAGCGCAAAAAGTAGAAGAATTGTATTTAAAAATTCTCAAAGCACTAGAAAATGACATAGCAGTTCCCAGGTAAACAAAAAAATACTCTGTTTCCTGTTTCCTGCTATTCTATTGGTGGTAATTAAGAGTTACAAATTTTTCTCTAGTAGTGATTCCAATTCCCCAGACAAATAGTTCATATCTGCTACTCTAGCTACGAGTAAACTATCATGTCCGGCATCTTGTAAACGAGATTTCCAATAGTTAATACTCTCAGCATTATTCATCCAAAACTCAATTACCGTATCTACCACTTGATCTAAATTCCAACCCCATTTTACAGGAATTGGTTCTATAGATTCTAGGAACGCATCTAAGGTACAAGTGTGAGTTCCTAGATATTCTATCCCTTGATGTTGTGGTTTTACTAAACTCTGTTGTTGGTGATTAAAAAAATGCCAAACAGGAGATACCCCTATCAAATTGAAACTGTATTTAATCATTCTCGTCCTCCAAAGTTATCAATTGCTGATAAACCTCTGTTTTTGGCAAAAACTATTGCGGAAAAGTCCGCTAACTTCATCTAGAAAAAGTAGAATTTCTGCCAATTACATCAGTTTCAAGATTACCTCAGACATTAGCACTCAAGCCCTTTGACTGCTAGGATTTATTTGGTTTTTAGATTGTATTGATAAATAATATATGGCATTAATTCCAGGATGTAAATGATTTTTAGTATTTTTTCACCAAAAATCTATAAATCAGTATTTACCCCCCATTCCTGGCTTGTATCTGTCGTTATTTTATACTAAATTTTGTACTCCCAACTGGTTACACACAGCAAGTTACCTGTTAGTTGTCATAAAACCCCAAGCAGGGGAACTAGACAAGCTGTTACTAACAGTATTTCACTCAAGTGCGTACTGCTAAAGCCTGATCTTTTGTGAGAGTAATTCATGAATTTTCTGGTAATTGCTGCGGTTGAGTAACCAAACCCGATAATTTTTGTCGGGTATGTTTGACGATGATTTTGTCTCGTGCTACTATGATTTCAAAGTTGACGGACATCCAGGGAAAGGTAAATTATGACTCAGGCGATTACAAACCTCAACCAAGCAAACACTTCCATACTCAAGGCATTGAAGTGTAAAGAATGTGGCGCAGAATACGAGCTTAAAGCTACTCATGTATGTGAATTGTGTTTTGGTCCGCTAGAAGTCAAATATGATTACAATGTTCTTAAAAGCTTAGTTAGTAGAGAAACTATTGAAGCAGGTCCCAATTCTATTTGGCGTTACCGTCACTTTTTACCAGTTGCTACAGATAATTATATAGATGTCGGTACAGGGATGACTCCCTTGGTGCGTTCTCACCGTCTTGCCCGTCGCCTGGGTCTAAATAAGCTTTATATTAAAAATGATGCCGTGAATATGCCCACCCTGAGTTTTAAGGATCGGGTGGTATCCGTTGCCCTCAGTAGAGCGAGAGAATTAGGTTTTACAACTGTTTCTTGTGCTAGTACAGGTAACTTAGCAAATTCTACCGCAGCGATCGCTGCCCATGCTGGTTTAGATTGTTGTGTATTCATTCCTTCTGACTTAGAGGCTGGTAAAATTATCGGTAGTTTGATTTATAGTCCTACCCTCATGGCAGTCAAAGGAAACTATGATCAAGTTAATCGTCTTTGTTCAGAAGTTGCGAATACCCATGGTTGGGGTTTTGTGAATATTAACCTCCGTCCTTACTATTCTGAAGGTTCTAAAACCTTGGGCTTTGAAGTTGCAGAACAACTAGGTTGGGAATTACCAGATCATATAGTTGCACCCTTGGCTTCTGGTTCTTTGTTCACTAAAATCTATAAAGGTTTCCAAGAATTTGTAGAAGTTGGTTTAGTAGAAAATAAAGCTGTCCGGTTCAGCGGCGCTCAAGCAGAAGGTTGTTCTCCCATTGCAACAGCCTTTAAAGAAGGTAAAGACTTTATTAAACCAGTTAAACCGAATACAATTGCTAAATCAATCGCTATTGGCAACCCCGCAGATGGGGTATATGCTGTAGAAATAGCTCAAAAAACCAACGGTAATATTGAATCAGTTAATGATGCCGAAATTATCGAAGGTATTAAATTATTAGCAGAAACCGAAGGCATCTTTACAGAAACCGCAGGGGGTACAACCATTGCAGTTCTGAAGAAATTGGTAGAGGCTGGCAAAATCAATCCAGATGAAACCACGGTAGTTTATATCACTGGCAATGGGTTGAAAACCCAGGAAGCAATTCAAGGTTATATTGGCGAACCTTTGACAATTGAGGCCAAACTAGACAGTTTTGAGCGGGCTTTAGAAAGATCCCGGACCCTTGACCGTTTAGAATGGCAACAAGTTCTAGTTTAGAAGCTTGAGCGGTGAGAAACCGCAGTTATGCAAATAAAGTCCACCTCCGTGGACTCAACAAAAATTCAGGTTTTTACCTGTCGCGGTTTATAACCGCCTATTTAGCTTACTTACTCACTCACAATTAACGTTTAAACAATGGCCGTAAAAGTTTTAGTTCCCACCGTTCTACAAAAGTTTACAAACGAGCAAGCTGTCCTAGAATGCAGTGGTAGTAATATTTCTGAATTGTTTGATTACTTAGAAGACAGCTATCCTGCTATCAAAGGGCGGTTGCGTAAGCCAGAAGGAGAACCTTTAAGGTTCTTGAATTTCTATGTTAACAGCGAAGATATTCGCTTTTTAGACGGTACAGAAACAGCCCTCAATAATGGTGACGAGGTGAGTATTGTTCCTGCTGTTGCAGGTGGTTGAAGCATATATAAATGTTTAAAGTATAAAGTTTTAGTCATATCTCCTTATCTCATTCCCAGTCTCCCACTGGGAATGTAGTCCAGAGGCTCTGCTTCAACAGTAAATGAATAAAATTGCAAAATTCATGGCTCTGGTATGTCAAAATAAAAATAACTGACTACCCCAAAACGAGCAATGGCAGAAGAAACCACACAAACTCCAGCAGAAAGCGAAAAAACCGCCGCCAAAGCTGCCAAAAAGGAAAAACCCCCAGCTTTGGAAGATAAACCTTTTGAAGAGTTTATGCAGCAACATTATCTCCCAGCGCTGCAAGAAGCAATTACAAAAGAAGGTGTGCCAGATGTAAAACTGACTTTTGCCAAGCAGAAGTATTCCATAATTGGTTTTACCTCAGCGGAAGAATGTTGGCAAGTTATCGGTTCCTGGCAAGGGGGACAACGCCAGTTTAATGTATATTTCCCCGAAGAGAATATTCAAGGTAAAAAGGGTTTTTCCTGTAATGAAGGTAAAAAACCCAGTACCCTAGAATCATTTTTAATTGACGAGCGGAAAATCACCCTAGATTTGTTAGTATCTCGGTTAGTATATCGTTTGAACGGTCAAAAATGGCTAGGTAGAAATTAGTTAACGTAATCATAAGTCACGACTTCAGAAATGGGGTCGTTACTTATTTTTGGTGGGTTTAATTGTTGTTTTTTTATCTCACGCACAGGCGCGGAGAGAAATTAAGATTTTCCATTCATTAATGAATGAAGGTTCTTGATTTTACAATTCATCAAAGTAATAAGTCACAACTCCAGAAATAGGGTTGTTGCCTATTGTTACATGATTTGATTGTAGCATTTCTTTGAGCATGGTTTCTACTTCTATAAGACTAGCTCCTGTGGCCTTAACACCTTGAGTTACTGTTAAACTACCACCATTAGCCTCTGCTGCTTCTATGAGTTTGACAATGAGTGGTTTACCATTTGGTTGGTGAACTTGTGATATAAATATCCGCTCATTCATGGGTATACCCGCAGATGATACACCTGCTTTTAACCGCAATTTTTGCTCATATTCGTCAACCATATTCGGTATGATCACTAAATCAACAAGTTGTCCAATATAAAATAAACCACCAGTACATAGCCATAATAAACCAGTACCGATTTTGCCATTATATAAGCGATGTAAGCCTCCTATACCAAAAAAACCTGCTCCACACAGAAGATAAGAAACAAGAAGACGATCTTGATTTTGATTGTTTTTTATAGTCATTTTATTTTATGTCCATTAGGATTTACTGGTTTAATCATCTACCCTTTGATTAACTACCCTTCGTTAGTCTTCAATTCCCCAATTAACGATTCTATTTTTAATTTTAACCATGATTTCTCTTTCTCCTGAACTTCAAGCTAGACTTTCGACACCTCTCAAAATTGGCTCATTTGCGGTTAAAAGCCGTGTTTTACAGTCTCCATTGTCGGGGGTGACTGATTTGGTCTTTCGTCGTTTAGTACGTCGTTATGCACCAGAATCTATGATGTATACGGAAATGGTCAATGCAACGGGTTTACACTATGTTAACCAATTACCAAAAATTATGGAGGTAGATCCTCAAGAAAGACCTATTAGTATTCAATTATTTGATTGTCGTCCCGATTTTCTAGCGGAAGCAGCAATAAAAGCGGTTGCGGAAGGTGCAGATACTGTTGATATTAACATGGGATGTCCAGTTAATAAAATTACTAAAAATGGTGGTGGTTCTTCTTTATTACGTCAACCGGAAATTGCAGAGGCAATTGTGCGGGAAGTTGTGAAAGCGGTAGATGTTCCTGTAACTGTGAAAACTCGTATTGGTTGGAATGAAAATGAAATTACTATTTTAGATTTTGCTAAACGCATGGAAGACGCGGGAGCAAAAATGATTACTGTTCATGGACGCACTCGCGCTCAAGGTTATAATGGTAATGCGCGGTGGGAATGGATAGCTAAAGTTAAAGAAGTGCTGTCAATTCCTGTTATTGGTAATGGGGATATTTTTTCTGTGGAAGCTGCGGTAAAATGTTTAGAACAAACTGGCGCAGATGGGGTAATGTGTTCTCGTGGGACTTTAGGTTATCCCTTTTTAGTTGGTGAGGTTGATCATTTTTTAAAAACGGGAGAATTATTACCACCACCTAACCCCATTCAACGTTTAGAATGTGCGCGAGAACATCTTTTTGCTTTATGGGAATACAAGGGAGATAGGGGAGTTCGTCAAGCGCGTAAACACATGACTTGGTATGCTAAAGGTTTTGCTGGTGCTGCTGACTTACGAGGTAAATTAAGTTTAATGGAAACGGTACAACAAGGTTTAGATTTGATTGATAGAGCTAAGGAAAATTTAACTCATGGTTATGAAATTGAGGAAGAAATACCCGCAACCATAGCATAAATATCAAGATCAGGTTTCATTAATTTGGGGTGACATATCCTGCTGATTTCAATCCTTCTAATTTCAATTTTTGCAATGCTCTCTGCATGGCTCGTATCCCATATTTTCGACCAATTTCTTCTGCTTCATTAGAAATTTGAGGACTCACAGTTAAATAATACTTTCCCAGAGGTGTTTCGTAAAATGCAATAATTCCTTTTATTTCTTCATTGGTAAAATATTTGCTATAAAGAGGAATTAATTCATCTACTATTTCCTCTAGTTTTAATTCAGCCAAAAAAGCATCTAAAAATTTTGCAGGTATTTGAGGATATTTAGCTTTGAAGCTATCTCTTAATTTGATGGTTTCTAACCTTGCTATGTTTTTAAAACCAGTTATATCTAACAATTTCTTGATATTACTGATTTTTTCTTGATCTTCAATTTTGTTAGTTGGTAAAGTCGGAATAACTCGAACTTGAGCAAAAACTGGGATATTGACGGTAGAGAGAAAGGACAGTGAAACCGCGAAAATAAAAGTTTTTATTTGCATTGTTTTAAAACCCAGTTTTGTATTATAGCGGTTGTTGGTTGAGTAAAGTATAATATCCCCGTAAGAGAGCAGGGGTTATGATCTAGAAACACTATTTTATATTATTTCACAACTTTTAGAGTTTGTAAAGTTTCATCGGCACAACCACTAATAAAACCACCCATATTTTGAATTTCTTGCAAATACTCTAAAGCTGATTTTGTAATTATTTCCCCTGGCATTAATACAGGAATTCCTGGGGGATAAGGACAAATAATTTCTGCACAAATTCTATCTTGGGTTTCCTCTACAGGTAATACCTCGCTACTAGCAAAAAAGGCCTCACGGGGAGAAATGGACAGATGATGAGCCATTATAGCATCGTTTCTATTCTTACACGGTTGACACTCAGATGTCAAGGGGGTGACATGGGTAAGATTATTTAATCCCTGAATTAGGTTTTGAATATCTGCTTTTGTGTTTCCTAAGCTAATAATAAATGTGAGATTTTGCCAAGATGAAAATTCTGGAGTGACATGAAATTTTTTATCTAAAATTTCTTCAGCCGCAAAGCCTGTAAATCCTATTTTACTAATATTTACAGTTAATCTAGTTTGATCTAAATCTATAAATCCTGGTGATTTTTTGCTATTAATTAAAGGAGTAGATAAACCAGGAATTTGATTAATTTTAATTATTGCTTCTTGAGCTAATTCCCAAGTTTGAGACATCAATTTTTTGCCATGTATTGCCATTTGATGACGTGCAGCATCTAAAGAAGCTAAAAGTATAAAACTAGGGCTGGTAGATTGAACTAATTGTAAGGCCTTATTAATTCTATCAATATCAATTCTATTTCCTTGAATATGTAACATTGATGCTTGTGTCATTGCCCCTAATGTTTTATGAATTGATTGTATAGTTAAATCTGCACCTGCGGTTAAAGCTGAGGTCGGTAATTGTGGGTGAAAATGAAAATGTGCGCCATGGGCTTCGTCTACAATTAAAGGAATATTATATTGATTAGTTAGGTGTGAAATTGCCTTTATATCTCCACAAACACCATTATAAGTTGGATAAACTATCAATACTGCTTTTGTGTCTGGATGTTTAATTAATGCTGCTTTTACTAATTCGGGTCTTATACTATATGTAATATCTAAATATTCATCATATTCAGGATTTATAAAAATAGGAATTGCACCAGAAAGAATTAATCCAGAAATAACTGAAGAATGAACATTGCGCGGGAGAATTATTTTTTCTCCCATTCTACAAGTAGCAAGAATTGCAGCTGCAATTCCGCAGGTAGAACCATTAACTAAAAACCATGTTTTCTCTGCCCCAAAAGCCTCCGCTGCTAATTCTTGTGCTGCTAAAATTATGCTTTGGGGTGTAAATAAATTATCTAATTCTGTCAATTCCGTTAAGTCAGCGCGAAAGACATCTTTACCTAATAAATCGCTGAAAATTGGGGAAATACCCTGGCCGCGTTTATGCCCTGGGGTGTAAAATGGCGCATGAGAACGGGTTGTACAGGCTTTTAAGGCCTCTATGAGCGGGGTTTGGTTTTGATTCAGCATATTTTGAATGTCCCCTAGCGTCTTTTAAGCAAGGGATAAAAACTCTCTCAGCAATACTAACTATTTTCTCGGCTCTGACATTCTGATATATAATAAACATATTGCGTAAACAACACAATGCCTTGTCCATTTTTTGTAGGTCGGGTTAAGCGACAGCGCAACCCGACGCTCATGTTGGGTTTCTTACCTCAACCCAACCTACAAATCTAACATTCTGATATATAATAAACATATTGCGTAAACAACAAGGAGGTAATTTAGAGTGTCAATGTGCGTTCTACAGTAAAAATCTCCTATTAATTTTTAATTATCCCCCTCTTGTGAAAAATGTTAGACAAAATATTTAATGACCTAAACTTTCACTTCAGCGTTGAAGCGTCCATCGTTCTCTTGATATTAGTATTTTTAGAAGCGGTACTATCCGCTGATAATGCGATCGCCCTCGCTGCGATCGCCCAAGGACTAGAAGACAAAAAACGAGAAGATCAAGCCCTCAACATTGGCTTAGTATTCGCTTATATTTTAAGAATTACCCTGCTGTTAACAGCGACTTGGGTACAAAAATTTTGGCAATTTGAACTTTTGGGCGCTGGTTATCTCTTATGGTTAGTATTTCAACACTTTAATTCTCAGGAAGACGAATCCAATCATCATCACGGTCCACGGTTTAATTCCCTGTGGCAAGCTATACCCGTGATTGCCTTGACAGATTTAGCTTTTTCCTTGGATAGTGTCACAACCGCGATCGCAGTTTCCCAAGAAACATGGTTAGTAATCACCGGTACAACCATTGGTATTTTCACCCTCAGATTCATGGCTGGATTATTTATCCGCTGGTTAGATGAATATGAAAATTTAGAAGACGCGGGTTATATTACTGTCGCATTTGTGGGTTTACGGTTGCTGTTAAAAGTCATCAATGATGATTTAGTCCCACCACAATGGCTGGTAGTAACTGTTATTGGTGTGATCTTAGCTTGGGGATTTTCCAAGCGTACCGTTGTTGAATTAGTCCCAGAAGAAAGGGAAAAAACTGAAGTCTCAAAGTGATGAGGACGGGAACTAGGTAACAGGTAAGAGTTTATTACCAATTACCTTTCCTGAACCTTTCCTCAATTCATAACAAACCGCGATAACGAATAAAAATCAAAACCACAGCCCAAGAACCTAATGCTACCTTAACAGCAACTAGGATGTTTAATATCGGCAAAATTCCACCACTAAATAAGGCCCCTAACTCACCGTGGGGTAATTCTAGCCCCGATAAAGTTATCACTGCTAAAACAATGAAAACCAATACCGAAACCTTTTCCCAAGTAGCAGCGTGCCAACGGTGATAAATATCCTGCATCCACTGATATGATGAAGTAATTGCTATGAGTCCAATGGCTGTACCACCAGCGACACCAGCCGCAAAACCGCCCCCAGGACTCAAATGTCCCCTAATTGCTAATTCAATACCCACTAACGCCGCAATTGTCGCCCCTAGACGAGCTAATATTATTGATGGTTGATCTTTGAATTGATAAATACTGCAAGATGGTTTGTCATTAGCTAGTAAAAAATTAGCTCCGAGAATGGCGATAGTAAAAACAATTACTTCAAAGATTGTATCATATAACCGGTTTCTGAAAATAATCCCGGATACTGCATTGGGAACACCACTTTCTTTAACTACTGTTTCCACAATGGAAATATCTGATAAATTCGGTTCATAATTAGGCATGATCAGCATTTTCACAAATAAAGCTATTCCCGCTAAAATGTAGACTAATTTCATAGATGCTGCTCCCCTAAATGTCAAACATGGAAATATTTTAAAATTGTTTTTGGTGATGAAAGTTCACTTTCTATAATGTTATAGATACGTTGCACTCGAATTGCAGTTTGGTAGGTTTCTTCTCCTGGATTACTTTCTTCCAAACGCACACAAGTAGCATGAATTTCCTTTTCTATTAATGCCTGTTGTAAACTTTGGTTATTGCTATAGGGAACAATTTCTAACCGTAAGTAATGTTTGTTAAAAATCTGGCGAAATTCGTTGATAAGTTGTGGGAAAGTGCTATCCTGATTTTTTTCTATTGACTGATTTTCAATGACACCAAGACGCAAAACTAAAGATGAACGGACTGCAATTGCATAGAGAGTAATTGATAGCATTGTTCCCATTAATGCTTCTGTTAAAGCCACATCTGCTGCTCCTAAAACTGCATCTACCATTGCGGCTATGGCACCGAGTACCCCACGAATCACTAAAGCATGATAGGGGTTAGTTTGAGTTACCAACATCCCCGCAGTTAAGGGTAATAAAGCAATGATCAAATAGAGATAAGTATCATTCATTTTTTGCCTCTTGTGTTGAACAATATGCTAATACATAACCCAGCATAGTATTCCAAATTGCTAAGGAAATAATGCCCAGAATAAGTAATGGCCATTCACTGGGTATTTTCAATAATAGTCCGATGATAATCATCATTGAACCTAAAGTATCAGCAACAGAAAGTCCATGTAATTTGAATAATACTGATCTGTTGCTAACTAAATGAAAAGTTCCCCAAAACCAAAAAACTATGCCTATACCTATACAGCTATAACTCAGAAAGTTGATCATACTTCACCCAATCTTCTCAGGATATGTGCTAATAACATTAATCCGGCATTTCCTACACTCAAAATAATCGCTGCGACTACACCAATCATCCAATCATCTCGCAAAACGGAAATTACAAGAATCATGATTGCTACTTTACTGGAAATACTACCAAAAGCTAACATTTTCTGCCATGTATCATCACTTTTCCAAGCTTCATAGATGGGAATAAGTAAAGCCAAAATCATTGCTATTAAGACTATTTCTAAGTTCATGCTTGTTTTTTACTGGGTTTAATATAGTGAACTTCATACCATCCTTCTTCGTGGTATTTCAAAACTATGGTTTTAGGGGTAAAGGTAATCAGAAATATATCAATAAAAACCAATAATGGTGATCTGTTGAGTTTGACTTTCTCCATGATAATTTCTTCTTGTTTATGGGGACGGAGGATAATTTCAAATGCCTCCATAAAAGCTACCGGAATGGCAACAAAGATTTTAACTATCACCTTTAACCAAGCTTTTAATTTTTCTGGTGACGATTTACCACGTGGTAAAACTAAGGCAATAATTACACCAATGATAATATTTGTTAAACTGACGTTAGCAGTGAGTAAAAACCAAATTGATAATCTTAATATGAGATGTCCAATCATGGTAAAGCCATCCAAAATAGCAAAATTAAAGTTAAACCCATGACACCAACCAAATGCTCAAATTCTTCAAATACACGAGGTAAAGATATTGATAACTTTTTGAAAATAAGATGATAGGCTAACCAGCCCACAGCAATGGTTATAAGTGCTTTTGTAATATCAGCAGTATTATAAGCTTGAGGATAGACAATATTGGCAACAATTAAACCAGTGATCAAAAATATTATTGATATCCAAAAACCTGGTTTAATTTTCTGTTCTCCTTCTCGACTGTGGGGTAAAAAAATAAATTTAGCAAAGGATATTGCTGTACCAAGTGCGGCAATATTCATAATTATAAATTGCCAAGATGCTAAATTTTTCATGCTTAAACTCTTAGCAGCAAAACCTGATAATAAAGGAAAACCAGAAATTGATAAACTAGCGATCACTAAGGCTATCCAAATTGTTGTATGAATGGGTTTATATTGCAATTCTTTAAAATTGCGACTGGGTAAAGAACCCGCAATCAAAAATAAAGATGATTTGACTAATCCATGGGTGAGGGCATAAAATCCACCTACAGCCGGTGCAGCGAGAATCCAGCCTAACTGAGAAATAGTGCTAAATGCTAACAGGCGCTTGGTATCTTTTTCCAAAACAGTATAGGATACACCCATTAAAGCTGTTCCCACCCCAAAAATTCTGACTATAATATCAATTTCTTCGGAAACGAATGCAGTACGTAATAAAGGTAAAACACTGGCTTTAACGACAATTCCCGACATCAATGCAGAAACTGGTGTTTCTGATTCAGAATGAGTTAAAGGTAGCCATAAACCGGATACAAAAATCCCCGCTTTGATTAATAATCCCAGAAAAATTAATGCTAGTGCTTCCGGTGGTGATCCCTTTAAACCTGTAAAACTAAAGGAATGATGTGTCTGATAAACCAGCGCCGCACCAACCAGATAAAACAACATGGCAGTATTACTTACAAATAGATACCGTAAACCTACCCAAATTGAGCGATCGCTACGGGGATAAGCAATCAATAAAAAGGCCGCAATACCACTTACCTCTAAAGCCACATATAAACTAATGAAATCTGCACAGACAAAGGCAGCATTGAGGCTACCATGGACAATAATCATCTGAGCATAGAAAAAAGCAGTTTTATCACTGCGCCAGCAGTAAAGAGCAACAGCAGCCGTGACTATAGCATTTGTGAGGATAAAGTAAGCGCTTAACTCGTCTGCTATTAATTTAATACCGAAACTGTCTAGTAAATTCAGTGTCACAGGTGATGGATTGAGAAATAACTGCAACCCATAAGCAGCAGAAGCAATAGTTCCCCACAGAGTTAAATGTCGGTTGAGTTTGGGAACGATAAAAATGATGAACCCTAGAAAAAATGGGGTAGCAATCCAAGTCAATGTAATAGTATTCATCTAAACCTCCTCCAGGAGACCC
>NZ_KE384638.1:0-303 GCF_000426905.1 Dolichospermum circinale AWQC131C | reverse complement strand
CCACCAAAACTGTACTCAGTTTGGTGATGGGAGGAATGGAGGGTTAATTGTGAAACGTCCCTTGAGTAATTTTGTGCGTTAGCACAAATAGCGAGAAGGACAGTTGAGTAATTAACAAATCTTTTATACTGCATACGAATAACCATCCTTTGCGTGAATGCGTTTACAAAACTTATGTGATATTCCTTGAATCAATCCATTTTTAGTAGAAATATTGAAACTACCAGTTGAACGAATAGCAACTTTTCCTACATAAGTACCAATCTTTTTACCAGTGGTGACAACCGCTTTAGCAATATCGCC
>NZ_KE384637.1:19677-20827 GCF_000426905.1 Dolichospermum circinale AWQC131C | reverse complement strand
TACAATCGACAAGAAAAGCAGTGGATAATTGCCATTAGGTCTTCGACTAATTCTTGTTGAGGTCTTTTCAATTACGTCCAGTTTTGTCAAGCATTTCTAAAAATTTAAGATTTTCTTTATAAATTCTTGACCAAGGGGACATTAACAGGTATTTTTGTCATAGTATGAAGAATAAGATAACTATTCTTGCCTGTGTCTATTGATATTTCTCATGGTGGCACATTACTCAGTTAAAAAAATTATAGGGGTGTACTGTCCATGCCCTTGACTATTCTAATCGCAGATGACGACATAGGTACTCGTTTAGCCATTAGTGATTATCTTGATCTATCCGGTTATCATGTAATTACTGCTGATAATGGTATTGATGCTTTGAATACGCTGGAAAAGTATCATCCTGATTTGCTAGTGACAGATATTATGATGCCACTAATGAATGGTTATGAGTTGGTGCGTCGTGTTCGTCAATTATCCGCGTTTCGCTTATTACCTGTAATTTTATTAACAGCGAGAACTAAAATCCAAGAACGAATTTTGGGGTATCAATCTGGTTGTGATTTGTATCTGCCTAAGCCTTTTGAATTGGAAGAATTAGCCGCTGCTATTCGCAATTTATTAGAGCGATCGCAAATTATCCAATCGGAATGTCGTTTTATTTACCAAGATAATAACCGTAATTTAACTTATACAAAGGCAGAAAACGGTCATATTTCTGTATCTACTCAGGTTCAGATATCTCAAGTATTGACACCGTTAACTGTGAGGGAAAAGGAGGTTTTAGACCTTTTAACCCATGGTTTTTCTAATGTGGAAATTGGTAATCATTTACATTTAAGTCCGCGTACGGTGGAGAAATATGTGAGTAGTTTATTGAGAAAAACAGAAACTAGTAATCGTGCTGAATTGGTTAGATTTGCGATCAAACATGATTTAGTAGAATAGGATTTTTGTCCAAATTGACATTTTTAGTCTGGTAAGATTCAGTGAAATTGAGTATTTTGAGGGTGCGTTAGTAAGTCCATAACGCACCAAAATATAATCCGACTAAAACTTACAAATAGACTCTGATTTCAGGGGACATTGTTTAGAGGTAAGTGGATTTTTCGTAAGGTCAACTTCAGTTAATTTAGTCAAATCAGACAAAGGTTGG
>NZ_KE384637.1:11941-19611 GCF_000426905.1 Dolichospermum circinale AWQC131C | reverse complement strand
TCCCAAGTTAATTTCAGTCAAATTAGTCAGATTTGATAAAGGGTTAATATCGCTGATTTTATTGACATGAAGATTAAGAGAAGTCAAATTAGTTAAATTTGACAAAGGGTTAATATCGCTGATTTTATTTTCATGAAGATTAAGAGATGTTAATTTAGTTAAATTTGATAAAGGTTTAATATTGGTGATTTTATTTTCACCAAGATTAATTTCAGTCAAATTAGTTAAGGTCAACAAAGGACTAATATCGCTGATTTGATTTTTATGGAGATTAATTTCAGTCAAATTAGTTAAAGTAGACAAAGGACTAATATCACTGATTTTATCTTCCCCAAGATTAAGAATAGTAAATTTACTCAGCGTTTGATTAGCTTGACTACAATTTTGCGTTTTAGCAACTTTCAACAGTTTTTTAATCGTATATCTCGTCTCTTTAGATAAACTGGCTTTTTGTTGACACCATTCTGTAAAAGTCTTGGGTGTTTTTATGGGTGCTGCGGTGACTTTTGGGGTGTAAAATCCTAATGTCAGGGTAAAAATGGTGGTTGCTACTAGACTTAGTTTCATGATTTTAGTGATAAAAGGTTATGGTGATTTTATCATGTTTTCGTTACTAAGATGAATCTACTCAGAACTAAACGCAGATGAACGCAAATAAACGCAGATGATTTTGTTACTCTTTAGTGATTTGCTGAAAATTAAAACTTACAAATAGACTCTGGTTTCAAGGGACATTGTTTAGAAATAAGTGGATTTTCTGAAAGTTTAAGTTCAGTTAATTTAGTCAAATTAGATAAAGGTTTGATATCCCTGATTTGATTTGCTGAAAGACCAAGATAAGTTAGGTTAGTCAGATTAGATAAAGGTGCGGTATTGCTGATTTGATTTAACGGAAGGTCAAGTTCAGTTAATTTAGTCAGATTAGACAAAGGTTTGATATCCCTGATTTGATTTGCTGAAAGGCCAAGAGAAGTCAATTTAGTCAGGTTAGACAAGGGTTTGATATTGCTAATTTGATTTTTATCAAGGTACAAAAAAATCAATTTAGTCAGGTTAGACAAGGGTTTGATATCCTTGATTTCATTTTTATTCAGATAAAGAGAAGTTAATTTAGTCAGATTAGATAAAGATTTGATATTGCTGATTTGATTTTCCGAAAGGTAAAGAGTATTTAAGTTAGTCAGATTAGACAAGGGTTTGATATCCCTGATTTCATTTCCTGAAAGGCCAAGATAAGTTAAATTAGTGAGATTAGACAAGGGTTTGATATCCCTGATTTCATTTCCTGAAAGATCAAGTTCAGTCAAATTAGTGAAATTAGACAAAGGTTTGATGTCGCTGATTTGATTTTTATTCAGGTCAAGTTTAGTAAAATTAGTCAGCGTTTGATTAGCTTGACTACAATTTTGGGTTTTAGCAACTTTTAATAATGCTTCTACAGTGTGTCTCGTCTGTTGAGGTAAATTGGCTTTTTGTTGACACCATTCTGTAAAAGTCTTAGGTGTTTTTATAGGTGCTGCGGTGACTTTTGGGGTGTAAAATCCTAAAGTCAGGGTAAAAATAGTGGTTGCTACTAGTCTTAGTTTCATGATTTTAGTGATAAAAAGTTACAGTAATTCTATCATGTTGTCGTTACTAAGATGAATCTACTCAGAACTAAACACAGATGATTTTGTCACTCCTTAGAGGATGTTTTAAAGCTGGTATTCCGTAATTTTCAAACATCCTCTAACCCATTTATTATTACTGCTTGATGTTGGGTTTCCTTGCGTCAACCCAAGCTACACAGTAATCACCTTTTCTCAGAAGAATCTGGATAAATTCTGATACTTAATCCCTCTGAATTACTTCTCTTGAGAATTAATAATTCTCATGGCTTCCAGTTTCCAAACTTCTAGTTCTGGTAATTGTCCACGGAATTTTTTTTCTTCCTGATCATAGGCATAAAATTCTAAAAAAGTTTGCCATGATTCTCTGGAACTTTTATGATCTCCCTCCGCTGCTTGCACTTGTGCTAGTAAACAATAAGCTGGAGTATAATTGCTTTCTAATTGCAAACAAATCAGTAAATTTTGTTTTGCTTTTTCCAGAGAACTCTCCTGAAAATACGCCCAGCCAAGGTTTTTATACAATGTAACTTCTATGCTTTTATCTCTAACCTTGGGCAAAATTGATTCAATAATCTTCACCGCTGCTGCACTATTTCCTTGCAGAATTTGCAATCTAGCTAAATTATTCGCAGCAGCATCAGCAGCACGATTTTGATATTTACTCGCAATTTGATAGTGATAACAAGCACCATCTAAATTATCTAACTTTTCATAAGCTGCTCCTAAATTATAATGAGCCGCTCCATAGTTTGGGTTAAATTCAACTGCTAATTCTAAATAGGATGCTGCAATTGTAAAGTCGTTATTTAGGTAGTTTTTATGCCCGATTTCATTTAGAGCTTTCGCAATTTGTTTCCTTTCTTGTTCATGAAACTTGATGCGATTTAGTATCTGTTGCAAATCCTCTGATATGGGCTGATTGAACGATAGCAAATGCAGAATATATTCGGTAATATTTGATTGATTTTCATCCGTCATTATTGTTAATTCTTTTGTCGAGCCAGTTTTAGTTTCACTCAGTAATTCCGGTTTGTATTTGGCAAATAATGTAACCAACTCTGACCGTTTATAGCGACGGCTATCAGAAGGCTCATTATTTAGTCCAAATTCCAAACATATTCTTTCAACATATTTTCTCACGGACGATTCTCCAATCTTCATAGATTGAGCTATATCCGCATCTGTTTCGCCCGCTAGTATCTTCCTTAATACGTTTTTGCGTCGTTCTGTGAGATTGTCAAATACGCGCTCAAACTCTTGTTCGTTCATTCTTGGTTTAAATTGCATCAGTTTCATATTTACTTCTGTGACTATTTTATCTCAGGGTTAGGTTGTTGGTTTTGAGTCATAATCATGACCCATGTAAGTACAAAATCTACGCAAGTGCCAGAAAAATATAAATTCCTGGTTTGGGGTTGACACTTACAAGAAAATATGTCAGATTTATGATTATATTGTATATCACAAAATAAAAAAAATTAATTTTTGTGACATACATGGGGGGAAAAGGTTTCTATCACGAAAGTCAATCAGATTCAAGATTCAGTAGAAGTTTTACTAGTATCGCAGATTAATTGACTTTTGCATAGTCTTTAACTTGAGATAATTTTTATCTTTCAAATTGAAAATCAAGGTTGCCTACATCATGAATAAACACAAGTGCTTTTTAGGGTTAGCTATATTAGCTACTTTAGTCACGACTCCTGCTCAAGCTGAGTCAGTTTCTAGGAAAGCGGCCGACTTAATGGCTCAAAATTCTAACCCGACTGATTCAGTAGATCAGAACACTAATAATACTCAACCAGTCAATACCTCAGCATCCGTATATGAGGGTAGTGATACCTATTCTACACTGCCTGGAAGTAATTACTGGTATGTAAGTGGAAGTGTGGGTCTGGCTTTTCCACGTGATGTGAATGTAACTGAATTAGGTGTTTCAGGTGATTTGAGCTTGGATTCTGGTTTTCAGTTGACTGCTGCTGGGGGCTATCAGCAAAAAAATACTCGTGCTGAAGTAGAAGTGAGTTTTCGCTCTCCAGGTGCTGATAAATTAACTGTAAGTGGCAATGAAACTAATTTAACAGGTAATGTCAATCAGACTACTTTTCTTGTCAATGGTTACTATGATATTCCAACCAAATCTAAGCTTCGTCCCTACGTTGGCGCTGGTATAGGCTTTGGTTTGATTAGTCCTGATATTAAGTTTGGAGGAAATAAGATTGAAACTAGTAATGGCACATCTTTTGCCTATCAAGGAAAAATAGGTGTTGAATATGAAGTAGTCAAAAAGGGTAATGCCTTCGTTGAATTTAAATATCTAGGTTTGACTGGCTATACTTCAAAGAAGGATGATACAGAAATCGAATTTGGTTCATTCAATTCCCCTGCTCTAAGTGTTGGTTATCGGCAAGGCTTTAAATAGACCTTTCCCATCAAGATTGTAGGGACAATTCATGAATTGTCCCTACTGTGGTTTTAGAACATTCGGAGATATTTTAATTATCTGATGATGAGGAGTCATCAAACATGAAATTTAATTACAGCTTAAAACTAACTTTGATTTCACTGTTTATACTAGGATCTTTACCAATGCAAAATTCAGCAATTGCACTAGTAAATCAAGAAATATCTGCAAATTATCAGCAGAATTTGCCATTAGTTACTAATTGCAATTTAACTTAATCCCTATTAGGAATTGAAACATTATTAACCTGTTCCCTGTCACCTAATTGCAATTTCTCTTACTCCCTTTTCGTCGGTAATTTTGGGTGTTCTTGGGAGTATTTACTGACTAGGTTGGATACTTCCGGGTTATAAAGTCGCAGGTAATTCCAGTAATTACCGAATACTTGACGGACATAATTCTTGGTTTCATCAAAGGGAATTTCTTCCACAAATTCATCAGGATCTGTTTTGGGTATAGTTTGCAACCATTTAGCCACGTTACCCGGTCCTGCATTATAACTAGCGATCGCTAACATGGAATTATTGTTATACTGTCGGTGAGTATAATCTAAGTACCAAGTCCCCAGCATAATATTATCATTGGCATTTTCCAAATTGATTTTTTTGATATCTGCATTCATTTGTGGGGCTATCCACGCTGCTGTACTGGGCATAACTTGCATTAAACCTGTTGCACCCACGGGAGATTTAATTTTTGTCTGAAACCGAGACTCTTGGCGCATCAAAGCTGTTACTAACAGTGGATTAAGTTGACGGGAAATAGACCATTTTTCAATTTCCTGAAAATAAGGAAAGGGATAACGGGCTTGCCAGTAGATGCTTTTTTGGCTTAAAGCTTGATATTCGGCTTTTTCGGCAGGTTTTTCCCGATCTTCTAATTTGGCAATTTTCTCAATCCCAGTCAGGTACTCACCCTTTGTTAATTTCATCAACCCTTCTGTAAATTCTTCAGCGACACTAGGTTGATTTTTACTCTGAAACTCTGTTTCCCATTGTAACCAAGCATCACGGTCTTGTCCTAATAAATACAATTCTTTAAAGGTTTCAGAACCCGCAGGTGGTACAGGACGTTGCAATGGTATAATTGTCGGGTTCATCAAGCGCAGGCTGTCAAAATTACCTACATTTAAACCCAAAATACTCGCAGAACGCCAGGCATAATAAGAGTAAGGAAATTCACTAATCACAGACTTATAAGCTGTAACAGCCTCCTCTTGCTTACCTAATATCGTCGCCCATTTACCTACCCAAAATCCGGCTCTGGGTGCTAAAATACTACTCTTGTTATTAATGGTAATTGGTTGCGCCCATTCCCATGCCCCTAAATAGTCATTGTTTTTTGCCTTGGTTTGGGCTGTTTTCCAGCGAAATTCTGCCGCTTCATCACTGTTACTATATTTACCTATTAATAATTTATATGTGCTATCAGCGGATTCACGATCTTTTAAGGCTGTCAATAATGTGGCTTTTTTGACCAATGCCTGCGGTGCTATTTCGGGAAATTTACTAATAATTTCGTCAAGATAGGTAATAGATTCTTTACCTTTGCTAATGTCTGATAATCTTAATAGAGCTATACCTGTTTCTGTCGCAGTGGGGAATTTTTGCAGCAGTTGTTTATAAACCGTAATGGCTTGATCTTGCTGTTTATTTAGTTGTAATCCCCTAGCAATGCGGTAGAGGCTGGTGGCCGTTTTCGGGGCTTGAATATAAGCATCTTTAGCTTTCGTGAATTGATTATTATTCCAGTAAACTGAACCAATTAGTTCCCAGTCTCCAGGTTTGAGTTGGCTTTGTTTGACTAATTGATCTAATACACCCACAATTCCCGGCTCGTCAGCGGCGTATTTAGCTAGGATTAATTGTAAGTTCGGCTGATTTGAGTTATCTTTTAAGCTTTTGCGGATAATTTCCCAAGTCAGAGGATGGGAAGGAAATTGTGCGATCGCTTGATTATATAATTTTGGTTGGGCGATCGCATATATGGCTTTGACTACGGCCGCTTCCTTGCTATATTCCTTTACTACCTTTTGCCGCAAATCTGAAGCTTTCCTATCTTCGCCTAAAATATCATAAGCTTGGGCTTGTTTAAGTAAAATATAAGGAGCTAAAACAGGATAGTCTTTTGCCAATCCTACCAATAAACTCAGTGCTTTTTTTCCTTGGGAGGTTTCTACATAATCACTGGCCAATAGATAACGGGCCCGTTCCCGATCTGGTGAACTACCTTTTTCAGCAATTTCCCGGAGCTTTGTTAATCTTTCTGGTACAGATTCAGACAACAGAGAAAATACAACTGACTTGACTTTATCAGCCTCAGATAACCCTTCCGGCTTACTCTGACCAAAGTTCAACCATTGACTTAGGGTTTTGCCAGCTTGGGGGGCTGACACCATTGCCCCAGCTAAAAAGGCACATAGTCCAGCACCAGCAAGCAGATAAATTTGTCTTTTCTGTAGTTTCTTTAACATTGATACTCGCTGTTTGCCTTGTGTCTCCAAAAGTTGGCGATTAATCTCTTTGCAACTCTAACATTAGGGTAACACCCATGACCAACTTTTACTGCTATGGTGGCAGACTTTCCACTAATTTAGAGCAATTCTTTGGTCTCAACAGGGAATAGGGAATAATGAGTGACTTTTTAAATATCCCCTAATTCGCCCCCCCACACCGGACAAATGGCAATAAATCCTCTAAAATCACCTCATGATAATGTTCTTGGGGGTAATGTCCCACATTGTTAAGTTTGATAATTTCACCATTGGCTACAGATTTGACCAAGTTTTCCGCTATATCTACAGATAACCAAGGATCTATCGTCCCCCATTGTACTAAAATCGGCTTTTGCCATTCTTTTAACCCATTTTCTATTTCTATCATCGCTTTTTCTAATTGTAAATTGCGAATTGTCGCTAGGAGACTTCTCCCAGACGCAGAACTTTTCAAAAATGGTTTTCTATAAACATCTAAATCTTGATCCTCAATGCGGTAACAACTACCACTTTCTAAGGTTCTATCCACTAATAAGGGGTCTTGAGTGATTATATCCCCAGCTAAAGGTAAACCCATTTGTTTGATTTTCCAAGGGATTTTCACTGACGTAGAAATCGGTGTATTTAAAATGGCTATATTAGCAATTTTATCAGCATGACGTAAGGCGTATTGTAACCCCACTGAACCTAAAAATCCTTGGACAACTAAGGAAAATCTCTCTAATTTTAGAGCTTCAACAAATCCTGCTAGTGCTTTGATGAATTCATCTGGAGTATAAGCAAAATCTTCCTTCTCTGGTTTACCTGAAAATCCGCAACCAATCCAATCAGGAGCGATCGCTCTAGTTCCTTGTGCTGCTAAACTAGGAATAATATTTCTCCAACTATAACTTTGAGAAACTAACCCATGTAACAATAACACGGGAATTAAGTCCGTTCTACCCATCGGTTCAGCTTCCCGATAAAACCATTCTAAAGAATCTACTGTAATTTTATGTTCTTGAATTGACACTTTATTTTCCTATGTGGGAATTGAACAGTACCGCACAGATAGCACTCTCCTATCATCCTACTAGGTAATAGGCAACTAAATTTCACAAGA
>NZ_KE384637.1:11706-11931 GCF_000426905.1 Dolichospermum circinale AWQC131C | reverse complement strand
CAAAAAAATAATTTTCAATTTTTGTCGCGTTTTATGAGTTAAGAGTATTGACTCGTGGCTGGGAATTTGCTATACTAGATTCTGATAAGGAAGAACTATCTCGCCATAAAATCACCGAAAATACCATCTTTACAAACTCCTATCCCTATTAATAATAAAACTCTTGTGGGGTGTGCATCTTGCCCGCTTATTCTACCTTACCCAAATCATATACACTGTAATTTC
>NZ_KE384637.1:774-11299 GCF_000426905.1 Dolichospermum circinale AWQC131C | reverse complement strand
TGACTCGTGGCTAGGAATTTGCTATACTAGATTCCGATAAGGAAGAACTATCTCGCCATAAAAAATATCCTAAACCCCAATTCCCCGTCCCTCTTCTCGCCATAATTGATTTAACCTAGTAGCCGGCATAGTTAAATATAGAACATCACCAGGGGCCAAAATAGTTTCCAATAAATCCCAGCCTTGGACAGTTTCGTGATTGATTTCCACATATAAAGGCACAAAATCCGCAGACTTAGCTACATCCTTTACCCACTCATCACAAAAAGGGTGTATAGGTGTAATCACAGTCGCAAAAGCCACCCATAAACTATCGGCGATCATACCATTACCAATAATTCTACCACCAATAGCCGCAGCAGCAAAAGCAGGAGCGGCTAATTCAGCGGGACTGAGTACAGCTTCAAAGTCAAATACCTGTTGCGCTATACCCGCGAAATCAGGATCAGCATAGTTGACAATTACAGGAATATTTGGCGCTAAAGCCTTCGCTTTGAGAGCAATTTCTAAATTCGTGGCATCATCACTAGTAACGGCTAAGACTGAGTTAGCAGTATTTATGTTACTCCCTTGTAAAGTAGCACGAAAACTAGCATCAGCCAGGATCACAGGAATACTCATGTCTCTTGCAGTAGTTACAAATCTGTTATTAGCGTCTGTTTCAATTACTACTACTTCATGGCCACTCAGATGGAGTTGTTGAACAATTTTAATACCAATACCACTTAACCCACAAACAATATAATGATTACGTTCAGGAATTCTGGCCGCATCTAAAAATTGCTTTAAACGACTACCCAGAATAAAATCTGTTAGCATAGCATACCAAATCCCAATCACCGCCGCCCCAATGAGCATAATCACAACGGTAAATAATTTAATACTATCCGGTGCATTTTCTACTACTTTATCATTGCCACCTGCTCCCGTAATCATGCCTACAGCAAAATATAAGGCATCTATAAAGGAGATACTATGTTTAGTGGAAATATAAGTAAATGTAGATAGTAGAATAATTACTAATAGTGCAATGGCCATACCAGTAACAGATTGGGCGTGCTTTTGAAATTCCCTGATATTGGCAAATATTTTGACCAGTTTTCTGATTAGTGATTTACGCGGTTGACGAATGCGCGGTTGTGTGCCGATAATTAAGCGATCGCCTACTCTTAATTGTTGTTCTGATAAAACCGCAGAAACTAAATTCATTTTTCCCTGCACAGGTACATAATAAATTAGCATCCGCGTAGGATCTTCCCATAAATCACTCAGTTTTTTACTTTTCCAAGGATGATTTTCGTGAATATATTCCTCCTGAATTGGCCAAGTTTGCTGGAGTAATTTAATTTGTCCAATAGCTTTATTTCCCAAAGCTGCAAAGGTAAATACTGGTGCTGCTAAACCAACAACACTCATACTTAAATGGTTTGACAAGGTTTGATCTAAACGCTCACCTAAATTTGTATTATAAAAACGATTAATAATCCGAATTTGCGGGTTTAGAACTCGTGCTTGCATCATAATTGACAAATTTAGCGCATCCTCGGTAGTCGCAATGACTAGAGTATGTGCTTCTTTAATTCCCGCTGCTTGCAGGGTAGAAGCTGCTTGTAACTCACCAACAATCACATTAGCAGCAGTTTCTCCAGAAATCGGTTGGTGGTGAATACCCACAACGATAGCGCCCTGTTGTCTCAGTAATCGCAAAATTTTATATCCGGTACGTCCTAAGCCACAAACAATAATTCGAGGTTTCATACAACAGCAGCATAAAGCATAATATTTTATTTGTATAAAGAGCTATTACTTATTACGAAATAATTAGCAGGAAATAGGTAATAGGGAATAGGTAATAGGTAATAGGTGGTAATATTGAAAGTCTTGATCTGATTAATTCTGACTTTCTTTTATTAATCTCTATTGTTGCTCAATTTGCCTGATAATAACTGTAACTGAACACACGATATTGACTTGATGGGAAATTAAAAATTAAACTGCATAGAATATATTTCTGGAATAATTGACCGCAGATAAACCCAGATAAATACGGATAATGATTATTCCGTGCAGTCTAACATAAAATTGGTATCAGATACTTCTATTTGAAAATTTTCTCAAGTCATAATTTTAGATTTGAGTTAGTATTTCAGTTAGTAATTATATCCATCCCCGTTCATGGCAAAATTGTCATCAGCGAATATAGCATGATTATTATCATCGCTAGTTTCTTGATCAAGAACTTTGATAACTTTATTATAAATATCTTCCGCTTCTTGGGGAGAATCACCAATACTTGTTAATCCTAATTTACCAAATTGAGAAAGACAACCCATGAGGTGAAATACCGTACCCGTCTCTGTGCCACTATCAAAATGTAGTCTATAATGGGCGATAATATCCATTAAGTCATTCGGTAACAATCCTCGATAACTGTCTTTTTGTAAATTATCTGTAGCAATATAATATTTAGGTCTGCCCTGTTGACTATAAAATAAGCCATTGGTGAAATCATAACGACCATTAGTTAATAATTTTAAGGTCATAAATGGGTGAGTTGTTCCTCCTTTACGCAGGTTAATTTCAATGGCTTGAATATCCCATTCACCATTACCTTTGTCAACAGTAACAAAATCCACTGCAAATCTTTCTAAAGCCCCTTTTTCTGCCAATTTTTTACCAACTTTTAAACCTAATTCCTGTAATTGACAACGATAATTTTCATCCGCAGGAAAGCGACAACCTATATAAATTTGTCCGTCTGGTCCTCCTAATATTTGATCATGGGTAGACAGAATTTCCACCTCTCCAGTGGGTGTAATTCTACCTTGTACACTAGGAGAATCCTTAACTTCTCCTTCTATAAAAGCTTCCACTATTGCACCTAATTCGGGAATGCGTTGGGAAAAATTTGCCCAGGTTTCTTGTGAGGATTGAAAACGTAAATTTAAGAAGCGATCGCTAATTGCTGCTACTCTTTGATTATGATCAGCTTTCCCCGGTGCAAAATTCATTATTGGTCTTAAATCTAAAAGTGCATTTCCTTCTCCTGAAAACCCTTCATTTAACTTAATTACCATTCTTTGTAATGTTGGTTGACGTTCCCATAAATCAGCCCCAGCACTAGCTAGATCTTCGCAATTTTTCACTAATTCACTACCATCTGGAAGAGGTACACCACTTTCTTGAAAAATCTGTCTACTGCCGCTTTTAGTTCCCCAAATTTGTAAATCTGGTGCAGCAGCATATAAAGGTACACCCAATTTTAGAGATAATTCCGATTCCCAAAATGTGGAATTATAACATACCATAAAAGCTTTATCTAACCGCAAAGCTTTGTGAATTCTTTCCAATAACCGGGGACGTTCTAATATTTTTTGACTTAGAGGTTTTAAAGAAGCATCATAAGTCGAAAGTAGTAATAAACGATGACGAGCATGAGAAAAAGGAATACCAGGAAGTAATTGCAGATAATAATCAATAATACTGGGATGCAGTGGCATTGATGTCACATAAATTAACCTAGTCCGGGGATTTCTTAACCGCATTAATGAGAAAAGTAATCTTTCCTCATAGTGTTCACAGCCTTCTACCTTGAGTAATTCCCGTTGATCTATACTCAAAGAAGGAATAATTAAAATATCCGCTTCACTATTGTCGAATAACTCGCTAGTTTTCCAGCGATATTTTAATGTTAATTGTAAATTACGAAATCTATCAATATTATCAATATTTACTGTCACCATATCCCCGTCCCAATATTATCACCGATTTATATCTAATAATATACCCTAAGATAGAGCATCAATAGCGATCGTTAATGTATCTTTTTGTAACTTAATTAAAGATAAATCCCAAATAAAATAAATTACAAATACAAATAAATTAAGAGATAAAAATCTCCTCTTCCTCCACCTCTGTGTTCTCTGTGCCTGGAGTGGTTCGTTAAAAAAACTACAGGCCTCCACAGAAAAATTTGTAACTTAATTACTAAAAACTTCAAACCAGAGAGAGATAAATAAATATTTAATAACTAATACAATCCGAAAATAGGAATAGATAAATAATAAAAAATCCACTTATGGTATCTTCACAACCATTACATGATATAGAATTAGTAAATTGTGCCAGAGCAAATGCTAACCAGGGCATAGAAACCGCTGCTTACCAGTGTGGTTATGGAGATAATATTAATGCATTTGCTCAAGAATTATGCCAAGCGTGTGAAAAAATGAATTTACAAGTTAAAGAACTCAAAGAACTGATTACCGATCAGGATATAATCTTAAAACTGGGTTCTGGAGAAATTATTGCCCCTCAGACAGCATCAGAATTTTAGAGGATGTTTTAAAACTCTGCTCCTGTGCCAAATTTCGTAACATAAAAATTGTATTTTGTCAAGTCTTTAAACTCTAAATCGTAGTCAGGACTTTAGTCCTCTCCTCAGATTGTAGTCAGAACTTTAGTCCTCTCCCCCAGACGCTACATCAACAAAATAAGGGCTAAAGCCCTGACTACCAACAGAAAATTAATCATAAATTATAATTTTTTGTGACAATTAATTATATAATTATTTTGTGTGTCGTGTCACCACAACGCAGTTTGATCAGAAAAAAATAAACTTATTTAACTTATTTATTGATTTTATCCTCAAAAATGGTAAAATATGATAGAATATATACAAAACAAAAACAGACTTGTTCTAGTACACAAAGGCTGCCGTCAACCAAACATTAAAAATTTGACAAAAGCTTGTGTAATCTGCTTTATTTAAGTTTTAATTTTTAATTTTTAATTCCGCACTGCGGTACTAGCTTCGGTCTCAATAGCAAAGGTTTAGAGATGTTGACTTCATCGGAAACTCCTATAATTGCAGCCATTGTGCTGATAGCGTCCGGCATTTTAGGCTGGGGCTTTTATCGTGCCAGACCCTTTGGTAAACTAGGAATCTTGGCCTGGTTACAATCTCTCGTTTTAATGACTCCCTGGCTTTTGTTCTTTGGATTATTTGCCCTGGGGATTTATGTTAACATCGTCGGGATCTTGTTCTCGGTGATAGTTTCCGCTGGATTGTATATTTTCCTAGGCAGAAAGTTACGCCAAGCCGGTCAAGATGCTATTCTCAAGCAACGAGCCACAGAGCGCCTCGCTGCTCAAAGTTCATCAGCAGCCGATAAAAATAGCCCAGCCGTGGTAGAATTACAGTCAGAACCGACTCCCATACCGGAAGCTGATTTAAGCTTAATTCGCGGTATTTTCGGCATTGATACATTTTTCGCTACGGAAACTATTCCCTACCAAGAAGGAGTGGTTTTTAAAGGTAATTTGCGCGGAGAACCAGAGGCTGTTCACAACCGCTTAACAAAGAGTTTGCAAGAGCGGTTAAATGATAAATATCGGCTGTTTTTGGTAGAAAATACTGACGGTAAACCAGTAATGATTGTTCTCCCTAGCCGTACTGACCCCCAACGGACTCAATTAGGACAAAAAGTCTTTGCGGTGATTTTGTTGATAGCAACTATGGCTACAAGTCTAGAAGTGGGAGGTATATTACAGAATTTTGATTTACTCAGTAACCCCGAACGTTTTGCAGAAGCTTTACCTATTGCCTTGGGTTTATTTGTCATTTTCATATCTCATGAAGTCGGACATTGGTTGTTAGCACGTCGTCACCAAGTACGGTTAAGTTGGCCGTTCTTTTTACCAGCGGTGCAAGTTGGCTCTTTTGGGGCAATTACTAGGTTTGAGTCCCTTGTCCCTAACCGGAATGCTTTATTTGATATTGCTTTGGCAGGACCTGCTTTCGGTGGCATTACTTCCCTGTTATTACTGGTGGTAGGTTTGTTGCTTTCCCACCCCGGAAGTTTATTCCAATTACCAAATCAGTTTTTCCAAGGTTCTATTTTAGTCGGTAGTTTAGCGCGGGTTGTCCTGGGTTCGGCTTTACATTCCCCTGTGGTCAATATTCATCCTTTGGTGATTATTGGTTGGCTAGGATTAGTCATTACTGCGTTAAATCTCATGCCCGCTGGACAATTGGACGGGGGGAGGATTGTACAAGCCATTTATGGCCGTAAAACCGCAGGTAGAACCACTTTTGCGACCATAGTTTTACTCGCTATTGTATCCCTGGGTAATCCCTTGGCTATGTATTGGGCAATTCTGATTCTGTTTTTACAACGGGATTTAGAACGTCCTAGTCTCAATGAAATTACTGAACCAGATGATGCTAGAGCCGCTTTATGTCTTTTGGCTTTGTTTTTAATGATTACTACTCTTTTACCATTAACTCCCGCTTTGGCTGGACGTTTGGGTATTGGTACGTAGGTATATTGTTAAGAATTTCGGGGTTGAGTCATGGCGGTATGAATTATTTTTCGCACCAATATCTCCTTATTTCCCCCCCATACTCTGTGGTGTGGGAAGTAATTACATAAGGCTCTCCCAGCCATGAAATAACAGCCAGAGGCTCTTAAAAGCATTCCCAGTCAGGGACGAGATATGTCCGAGACTGGGAAAAAGATACAGAAAAATGTCTGAATATGTATATGTTAAAAGAATTATTAGTTAATCATCAACTGTAAATTTTATGGATTCCCATTTGCTACTATGTCAAGCTATAGCTAATCGTATTATTACTAATTCTCAGCAAAGAATTACCTTTGCTGAATACATGGATATGGTGTTATATCATCCAGAATATGGCTATTATGCCAGTGATGCTGTAAAAATTGGATTTCGAGATAGTGACTTTTTCACATCCGCCAGTTTAGGATCTGATTTTGGAGAATTACTAACCAGGCAATTTTATCAAATGTGGGAGATTTTAGATCAACCCATATCTTTTAATTTGGTAGAAATGGGAGCAGGACAAGGCATATTAGCCTCCCATATACTCAACTATGCAAAGCAAGAATACCCAGACTTTTTTGCAGCAGTCAAATATATTATTGTTGAAAAATCACAAAGTTTAAAACAGGAACAACAACAACGGTTACAAGATTTTTCTGTAGATTGGTGTAACTTGGAAGAAATCACCCCCAATTCCATTATTGGCTGTTTCTTCTCCAATGAATTAGTGGATGCTTTTCCAGTCCATCAATTTATTTTAGATGGGGGGGAATTACGGGAAATTTACGTTACTGTTGAGCAAAAACCGGAGGAAGAAAATTCTGCTTTACCTATATTTATTGAAATCATGGCAGAACCATCAACACCACAATTAGGAGAGTATTTTAAATTAGTGGGAATTGATTTAAGCCAAAATACTTATGAAAATGGCTATCGCAGTGAAATTAATTTAGCAGCTTTGAACTGGTTGGGTATAGTAGCAGACTGCTTGCAACGTGGCTATGTGTTAACAATTGATTATGGCTACCCCGCACATCGTTATTATCACCCTAGACGAAATCAGGGAACTCTCCAATGCTACTACCAACATCGTCACCATGATCATCCTTATATCAATATTGGCAGACAAGATATCACTGCCCATGTTGACTTTACAGCCTTGTCATTCTGGGGTGAAAGGTGTGGACTCAAAAAAGTTGGTTGGACGCAGCAAGGCTTATTTTTAATGGCATTGGGAATAGGTGAAAGATTAGCTGCTCTCTCCTCCCAAAAGCAACCAATATCACAGTTGCTACAACGACGGGAGGGATTACACCAACTAATTAACCCAGGGGGATTAGGTAATTTTGGTGTTTTAGTCCAAAGTCGAGGACTAACTGCACAAGAGGCATCACAACCGCTCCAGGGGTTAATTGTACCAGAGTAGAGATTCCAAAGTAGAGATTAAGGAGAAAGATTAAAAATCTCTTTAACAATTCTGTATCAGTCTTGTTTGCACTAGCATAACAGAGATGACATTCAAATCACAAATCTACCCTAGAGAAATAATTATGACTGCTCATGATCTGTTAGTGCTAGTAACTCTATTGTCCCCCGGCATCTTACTTTCCGTGATTATTATGGTGACTTTTGCCGCTGGAGGCTAGGCGATTTTGGATTTTAGATTTTAGATTTTGGATTTTATTTATCTAAAATCTAAAATTTAGATCACAACTGACAACTGACCACTGACTAAGGAACGTGAAACATGAAGGTGGCATTTCTGGGAACTGGATTGATGGGACTACCGATGGCTCAAAGGTTATTAGCAGCTAATATAGAGCTAATTGCCTATAATCGCACCCCAGAAAAATTAGAACCGCTACGGGCAGCAGGAGCGGAAATTGTGAAGAAACCACGGGAAGCCATCCGCGCTGCTGACTGTATAGTCCTAATGCTTTCTAACGCCGCAGCTATTTATCATGTCTTGCTAACAGATACCTCTTGGCATACTTTATCAGGACGTAGCATCATTCAAATGGGGACAATTACCCCCGTAGAAAGCCAAGAAATCAGAGATGCAGTAGTTGCGGCTGGAGGCGAATATATAGAAGCACCTGTCCTTGGTAGTATTCCCGAAGCTAAAACTGGCAAATTAATCGTCATGGTAGGTGGAGAGGAGGAACAGTATCAACGTCATTTCCCACTCCTCCAACATTTTGGAGACAATCCTGTATACATAGGACCTGTGGGTACTGCTTCTACCCTCACCCTAGCACTCAATCAACTCATTGCTTCACTGACAACTAGCTTTGCTCTCAGTCTGGCTTTTATCCAGTTGCAAGGTATTGATGTTGATTTATTTATGCAAATTCTGCGCGAAAGTAAACTTTATGCTCCCACCTTTGATCAAAATTTGCGCCGGATGTTAGATGGTAATTATAATAATGCTAACTTACCGACAAAACAACTGATCAAAGAAATAGATTTATTTATCTCTGAAGCTAAATCCTTGGGTTTGAATCTCAGCAGTATTGAGGGTGTAAGGCAAATCTTACACGCGACTATGAAAATGTCTTATCCAGAAGATGATTATTCATCCGTATTTCCAGCAATTCGGGAATGGGGTGAAGTCAGTGGGGGTTGAGGTAAGCTGTTACCCATCTAAATTTGATTATCTTCATCTGGTTAGATGTTGTGCTGCGGGCATTTTGCCCGCTAGAATCATACAAATTAAATACAGTGCAGGTTAATAGAGGAAGACCGACATTTTCGGGAATTAAATGTGCTTTTTCTATAACCCTTTCCACTAAAATGGGATATCATCTGGATCGGGTTCTGCTGTAACTCCTACAGGGGACGCAGACTGCACAGGTGCGGGTTGGTATGTCCGTTGAGGGGCTGTTACCTGGGGTTCATTTTTTTCAGCAGGGGCTGATGGGGTATAGTTTGATTCATAACTCGTCGGGCTGTAGGTTGGTTGCGCTACGGGAGTTACTGCTGCTGCTGGTGAACTGCTATAAGTACCTTGTCCGATGGCGTAAATCTTTTGCACTGTCAATTCTGCGCGTTTTTCCTTAAATCCTTCCGGGCGATCAATTGTATTCATGCCTAAGCGCCCTTCTATAATAACGCGATCGCCTTGATGATAACTTTGGTGAATCTCTTTTGCCAAGTTTCCCCAACCTACAACTTTTAAAGGATGAGTTGGATCATCCGGTTTTGTTCCTGGCACATGAACGATCATTTCTGTCACTTCCAACCCATCTGGTGTATGACGCAGTTGAGGATTATCATAAATTTCCGCCATCAAAATACAACTGTTCATGACCTGCTCCTGATTTTCAATATTTTTTCTCGCGGTGAATTTAACTTGACGAGAAAATTTCAGCATAATTAATTACAGCACTTTTCATGTATTTATACCACACTCTGAATTAATCTACTCCTTTGTGCCTTCGCTCCTTTGCGCCTTGGCGCGAAACTTTGATTAAAATGCGGTTGATTTACCTAAAAATGGCTGTAAAAAGATGATCATACTTACCGTTCCTGTGTCGGAGGCAATCATCATCTTTCTATATTACAAGAATTGCGCCTCAAAGCCCTTAATTAACGCCCATAGCACGATGTGGTGTCACTCCCAAATTCTTTCAGTAATTTATATATATTTATTCATACATTTACAACATCAAATTAATTCGTTTTAAATACGACTTTATTAATACGTATATTTGCCCTTGATTTTGCAGGATTTACCTATTGTTGGGCGAAAATAAAACCACCTTTGGGTATGATTCTGTAAGAATCGCATCATGTGTCACATAAATTTTTTTAAGTTCTATTTTCGTATCATGCAATGTTGAAGGTAAAAAATTATAAAACTTTCTTGATAAAAGCCGCTTTTTTTCAGTAATTTAACTAGTTGACAATCAATGAAAATGCCAAATATCATCACAAATAGAAATCTCCGGTAGAGATTGTAGACCCAAGAATCCTGACATGAGGAAAATCTCTACAAGGGTTATAAGTCACGCATATTTAATTAATTTAATTTTCGGAGATGTCTAATTGTCTAAAAAAAATTTAAAGGTTAATAGGATAATATGGCAATCATAAACGGCACAAATGGAAATGACAATTTAGTCGGAACATCTACGAATGACATTCTATTTGGTGGCTTAGGTGATGACATTCTTGA